>DATKAU010000026.1:0-12429 GCA_035514655.1 Anaerolineales bacterium | reverse complement strand
AATTCGTGCGGCTCGATAAACCGAAACGGTTTCATAATGTATGCACCATCCACACATTCGGTTCGATGTACACACCTTCATCTTTGTCCGCATCCAGTTCCATCGGGTTGAGCGCGCCGGTGATGATGTATTCACCGGGGTGTGGGAATTTCTTGCCTGTCCACGATTCCCAATGCCCGCGGCTGCCGCGGATGGTCATCGCTTCGTGGCATGGCTTGACGATCTGTCCTCCCATCTGCACGTGCACTCTAAACCACGCGTCAATGGGCAAACCTTCGTTTGTTTGCCACTGAATGTAATCGTCCATGCTGGTGAGTGGATAACTGCTCTTCTGGTTGGGTCTCACAGGCGCAAAGAGATGTTTGAAACTCTTCGATCTTCCGATGGCAGCCATGGCTTTTACCATCAGACTGCTTAGTCGCTGACTTTGATAATTGGGATGAATCGCGATCTGAATCGCGGATTGTGTGTTTGGCGCCACATCATTTTTGGGATCATCGACTGCTTTGAGGAAAACCCAGTCCCACCCGCTTTCTGGAAGGTTCTCCAGCGGCTGGTCCCAATAAAGCAGTGATTTTTGCAGACGGAGATCATCGTCGTCGGGGTCTTCGCCGATACTGACGATTGTAGAGAATATGCGCTGGATTCGATTCAGCATGTTTGCCGGCCCATCATTCCTGCCGTCGCAGGATTTGTTGATTCAAGGTAAGCGGCGTTAATGGTTTGAATTATATTACAATAGCCTCACCGACTCTTGAAGGAGACCGAGATGAAAAATTATTTTATCCTGCTGACAGTTATTGCAAGTCTTGCATTTTCCTCGTGTGGAGGCGGCGCTCCATCCACAAGCATCGACGTGGTCATGACGGATTTTCAATTCATACCAAATACCTTCACCGTCCCGGCGGGGGAGGTGATATCGGTCCACGTGGTCAGCAGTGGAGCGGTGGTGCATAACTTTGTCATCATGAAGCTAGGTGAAACAGCGGGCGATTCGTTCGATGAGGATGACGAGGAAAATATTTATTGGGAAGTGCGTGACATCCCGCCTAACGGCGAGGAGACCTCCACTTTTACTGCCCCTTCCGAACCCGGTGAGTATCAGATTGTATGCCGCACCGAGGGGCACATCCTTTCCGGCATGCTTGGCAAATTGATCGTCGTTGCAGGCGAATAGCGTAAACCGCTGCCGGTCTGCCATCTATCATGGAAAAGCCGCTGATCACCAGCCTGGGCAACTCGCTCGTAAAACAGGCGCGGTCGTTACGCCAGAAGAAAACACGCACCGAAACCGGGTACTTCCTTGTGGAGGGGATCCATCACGTGGGTGAGGCGGTTGAAGCCGGGTGGCAGGTGGACAACCTGTTGTACGCGCCCGATTTGCTCGGGAGTAAATTTGCAAAGGAGTTGGTCGCCCGCCTCGCGGACAGGTCCCAGCCTGTCTCTGCGCCGGTGATGGAATCGCTGGCTGACAAGGAAAACCCTCAAGGCATTCTCGCGGTTGTCCGCCAGCGGCATGTGCAGCTGCCTGATCTCCAAATCAACAAGATCTCCGTTGCGCTTGTATCTCCACAGGATCCCGGCAACCTGGGTGCGATCCTGCGTACCATGGACGCGGTCGGTGCGGAAGCGTTGTTTGTGCTCGACGGCGGCGTGGATGTGTATCATCCTACAGTTGTCCGCTCGAGCATGGGCACGATTTTTTGGAAGCCGATCGTGCAGACTTCGTTCGGGGAGTTTGCGGCGTGGGCGCGCGCAGGAGGTTGTCAGTTAATCGGAACGTCTGCGCATGCCGACGTTGATTATCAAACGCTTGTCCCTCAGACGCCGTGGGTATTAATCATGGGCAGCGAGCAGAAGGGCTTATCTGCTGAACAGATCAAAGCCTGTGATGTGACCGTTTCACTGCCGATTCAGGGCAGGGTGAGTTCGTTGAATCTTGCGGTTGCCGCGGGTGTGTTGTTGTACGCGTTAAAACCATAGGGGCACAGCGACGCTGTGCCCCTATGAATTATCAGGGATCAATTTCCGGCTGGGTGCGAAACGGGGTTAGAACTCGTCCTCCTCCTCGTCCCACGCGTCATCCTCTTCCTCGTCATCGTCCTCCCATTCCTCCGACTCTTCCTCATCCCATTCCTCCGCCACGGCGGCTCCGTCGCTGGGCGAGTAGGTGACACAGCCGGTATCGGGATCGACCTCGACTGCGGCGGCGCTGCAATAACCTTCATCCAAAAAGACACAGTCAACGTAATGACACTTGATGCGGGGCATTCAATCCTCCTGCCTTAGGGTTGTTTGATCAGGCGGATGACGGAGAGGATGAAAATAATCGTCATCGAAACCTGCGATGTAATGCAAAACGGACAGTAGGCTTTAATCAGGGCGATCTCGACGTACACGAGATATGCCGTAAAAAGAAACCCGACGAGTGACAGCCCGAAGAAGATCATCGTCCCGTTATCCTTGAAGAAACCGGGCCGCCTTTCCAGCCAGAGCAGAGCCAGCAGCGACGCATATCCGCCCATGCCGATCACCGCCACTGGAATGCCGTTCACCTCGGAATAGCGGCTGGCGTTAACCACCGAGCAATCCTTCGAGCCGATGCACATGCTTTCATTCGAGGTCAGTTTGAAAATTGTCATGTAAATGGAAACCAGCAAACCCACCACGATCAATGCCAGTAAGAGTTGTGAAAGACGTTTATCCATGAATCCTCAAAGCAACCAGGCGTATACTTCCTGACCAGCAGGCACGCATTTTACACCAGCGGGGATAATAAGTAAAGCGTCTGCCTGTACCAGTGAGAGCAGATTACCCGAGCCCTGGTGACCGGTCAGACGCGCGAGAAGGACTCCGTTCTGCTCCCGGACGGCAGCGCGCAGGTAACTTTCGCGTCCATCCGAGTTGATCTCCTGCTCGCATCGCACGCGGACCGTGCGTCTGATCCCGTCTGAGATTCCCCCCAGCCGCCCGAGCGCCGGGCGCACGAAGACCTCAAACCCCACGAAAGCCGAAACCGGGTTTCCCGGCAAGCCTATGAATGGAACGTTTTGATATCCACCAAAGGCAAGTGGTTTGCCCGGGCGCATGTTCACGCGCCAAAAGTCCAGTTTACCGTTCGATTCGATCACGTCTTTGACGAAATCAAACGCCCCGACGCTCACCCCTGCCGAGGAGAGGATTAAATCAATCTTTTGCGTCTGGATTTTATCCAGCGTTTCTTTTACTGAAGCGAAGTTGTCCCGCGCCACTCCCAAATGAACCGGCTCTGCACCCGCGGACCGGATCAACGATGCCAGCATGTACGAGTTTGAATCGCGAATCTTGCCCGGTTCGAGTGGCGTGCCTACACCGAGCAGTTCGTCGCCTGAGGAAAACAGCGCGACACGCGGTAAGCGATACACATCGACCTGTGCCCAGCCGAGCATGGCAAGCAAGCCGACATCCTGCGGTTTGAGAGTTCGCCCTTTCCTGAGGACAATATCGCCCGTGTGCAAATCCATGCCGCGCGGACGGACGTTATCGCCGGTTTTGAGCGGTTTCCGAATTACCACGTGCTCAGGCGGCGCGCTTCCCGCATCACGGTTATCAAAGTCTGTGTCTTCCACCGGTACGACGGCATCGGCGCCGGCGGGAAGTTGCGCACCGGTCATGATGCGCGCAGCTTCGCCGGGGGAGAGGGTGATCGCCGGGGAGGATCCAGCGGGGATATCTGCGATCACACGCAGCCTGCGCGGCAAGGCGGGGTTCACATCCGCCACATCCCCGGCGCGCACAGCGAATCCATCCATGGACGAGTTGTCGAAGGAAGGGAGATCGGATTCAGCTGCGATATCGCGTGCCAGCACTCGCTGTGCTGCAACTGCCAGCGGTATCGATTCGATATCAACCGGATCAAATCGGGAAAGGATTCGGTCCCGCGCTTCTTCCACACTCAGTAATGTCATCGTGAAGTACCTTGAAAATAATTCAATCTTAAATCGTTACCCCGGTTTTGTGCGTTGCGCCTCCAGCACATTGGGTACGCTTTCGATGCGCGTGAGCACCCGGCTGAGTTGTTCGAGATCGCGCACCTCCACGACCAGGCGGAGATCTGCAAGACTGCGGTTGAAATTGACTGAAACGTCTGCAATGTTCACACCTTCGTTTTGAAGCAGGGTTGAGATGTCACCCATCAATCCCTGCCGATCGTACGCCTTGATGGTGACCGGCACGGGAAACGTTTGTTCCACAGTTCCCCAATCCACCTGCAGGAGTCGTTCGGTATCCTTGCGCTGCAGGATGTTTGGGCAATCCTGCCGGTGAATCGTCGCGCCGCGCCCCCGCGTCACGTAGCCGACGATGGGTTCGCCGGGCATTGGGCTGCAGCATTTGGCAAGCATCCAGAGCAAACCTTTCAAACCGACGACCTGAATGGCATCGGAACGGGCAGGCTTGTGCGCGGGGCTGGTAACCTGCAGGATATCCGCTGTCTCCTCGGTATCCTCCAGTTGTTTGATGATCCGGTTCAGCGAGAGATCGCCGCAGCCCAGCGCGATGAATAACTCTTCGGGTATTTTGAAGCCGAGTTCGCGCGCCATCTTTTCGTAATTAAGTTCGAGAATTCCAAGGCGCTGCAGTTCGCGTTCGAGGGCGGCTCGTCCCTGAGCGAGATTTTGCGCATCCTCCTGTTTTTTGAACCAGGCTTTGATCTTTGCACGAGCCCGCTGTGTTTTGACAAGCCCGAGGTTTGCATTCAACCAATCGCGGCTGGGTCCGCCTCGTTTCGCGGTGAGAATTTCAACCTGATCGCCGGTCTTTAAATCCTGATACAAGGGAATGAGTTTTCCATTTACGCGCGCACCGCGGCAGCGATGACCGATATCGGTGTGGACATGGTAGGCGAAGTCGATGGGCGTGGATCCGGCGGCAAGATCGATGATGTCGCCGCGCGGTGTGAAGACATATACGCGATCCTGAAAGACGTCGGTCTTCATGATCTCAACAAACTCAGCCGGGTCGTTCACATCGCCCCGCCACTCCATCATGGTGCGGAGCTGGTTGATACGTTCCTCGTAGGACTTGTCGCGATGAGTGCCTTCCTTGTATCTCCAGTGTGCGGCAATGCCATATTCGGCATTCTGGTGCATTTCCTGTGTGCGGATCTGAATCTCGAGTGGCCGCCCGTCGTCGTAGATCACCGCGGTGTGAAGCGATTGATAGAAGTTATCCTTCGGTGCGGCGATGTAATCATCGAATTCGCCGGGAATGGGCCTCCACGTGGTGTGGATGACACCAAGCGCGGCATAGCAGGATGGGATATCCGCAACCAGCAGGCGCATCGCCCTCACATCGCGCACCAGGTCGAAGGATTTCCCTTTATGAGCCATTTTCTTGTAAATCGAATAGATATGTTTGGGTCTCCCGCTGATTTCCGCCTGAATGTTGTTCTTTATGAGGGTCAAGTTGAGTCGTTCCTTGATCGTGTTGATGTCCTTTTCCCGATCGGGGCGTTTTTCCTGCAATTGCTCTGCAATTTCCTTGTAGCGTTCAGGGTTGACGTAGCGGAAGCCCAGATCCTCAAGTTCCCATTTAATTTGCCAGATCCCCAGACGGTTGGCGAGCGGGGCAAAGATATCGAGGGTTTCCTTGGCAATGCGTTTTCTCTTTGAATCCGGCAGTACGCCGAGCGTGCGCATGTTATGCAGGCGATCTGCCAGCTTGATCAACACCACGCGGACATCATCGCCCATCGCCAGAAAGGTCTTACGCAGGGTTTCCGATTTGAGATCTCGCTTGCGGGCGCGGGAACGTTTGTCGGCGTGCGCCGTGGAGTCGCCTATGCCGTTTTTCTTTTCGACAGCCCCGGCGTGTTGATCGCCCCGCGACACACGGGGCAGATTGGTCAGTTTGGTCACGCCGTCAACCAGGATGGCGATCGTTTCCCCGAACTCGCGGCGGATGTCGCTGAGAGTCAATACCGTGTCTTCGACAGTGTCGTGGAGCAATCCCGCAGCAACGACTTCAGCCGGGATTCTCAAGTCGGCAAGGATGCCTGCCACCGCCAGGCAGTGCATAATATACGGTTCGCCTGAATGACGTTTCTGTTCGCGGTGCGCCTCCTCAGCGACTAGATAGGCGCGCTGGATCAACTCCTTGTCTGCCAGCGAGTAGCGATCAGGAAGTTGTTCGAGAAATTTATCGAGTTGGAGTGCGTCTCTCGTGGTTTTCATCCGGCAGTATTGTACTACGAGCGAAGGAGACGGGTGAACAGGGTAGAATGTAGGATTAAGCAAGGAGAAAGCACATGCCGCCAGTCAACAACATCACGCGCTTGCTCGAATCGAGGAAAATCCGCTACACGGCGTTCGAAACCCCGGAGGAGAAACTCGGCGCACAGGAAACCGCTCGGTACCTCGGCGTCGATCCGGCAAGCGTGTTCAAGACGATCGTGGTGACTCGCGAAAAACCCAGGAAACCCCTTCTAGTGCTCGTCCCGGCTCCCGCCTCAGTGGACCTGAAGGCGGTGGCCGCCGTACTGGGTGATAAGAAGGTGCATTTACCCACCGAAAAAGAAGCTGAGCAATTGACCGGGTTGCAGGCGGGAGGCATCTCCCCGCTGGCGTTGATCAACAAGGGATTCCATGTGGTGATCGACTCCTCTGCCAGGAATCTGGTGGAGATTCATGTCTCGGGAGGGCAGAAGGGCTTGAACATCAGATTGCCCGTCAATGATCTTGCTGCCATGACGAACGCACGTTTTGCGGCGATCAGCAAGCAGGACGGATAAAAGTATGAGCCGGAGAGATCCGGCTCGGTTCGTTACGAGTCAAATTCACCGATCAGGGTCCCGTTGACCCAGACGGTGTAATGTCCGCTGGGGAATGTTCCGAGTTCTATCATCTCCTGAAACGGTTTTAATACCTGAATACAGTTCAACTGCGGGTTGACAACCGTGTAAGCCTCCACCAAAATTTTGTTCTCTATGTCAGGCGGATTCACAATTGCCCTCAATTGGTGGCAGGGTGTCGGAAATTCGCCGCCCAACCCCAGCACCACTTGAACGGGGAAACTCTCACGCAGGATGAGCACCGATTCACCGATGTATAGTGAGCTTCGCTCGAGATTTTTATCACCGGGTTGAGGAGCATAGGAAGGCATGACGGGTGTCTCCGAATTGTTTTGATCGGTGCCCGCCGGGCTTGTAGCAACGGTGTCAGGCGGCAGGGTTGCAACAGGTGCGCACGACATCACCAGCATGGTTAATGTAAAAACAAAGGTAAGGGGTTTCATTCTAACTCCTTTTCATTTCACAAACGTCAGACATCCAGGAATGTTCCTGAATAAAAAAGGTGAGCGGGTATGCTCACCTTTTACTTAATTTGCGAATTTACCTTACGGACCGACGAACTTGACCGTATCCTCGTTGATTTGGAACGTCCATTTGTCGGGGTTGTTGATGCAGCCGTACCCGGAAGATTGGAAGCTGTTGCTGTTGTCTGTGCTCCATGCCCAGATGTTGTAACATCCCTGCACCAGGTCGGTGATGAGTACGGTTCCGTTTCTACCGATATTATAGCCACGGTATCCACATTCGTTGTGCGAGTCGGTCTCGTTTAAATAAAGAGAGACCTGCACCGCAACTCTTGTCGTATTATCAATCAGGATTCGCGTCGCCCTGCCCAGTGGTGACCCAAGCACTCGCGTGGCGCAGTAATCACCACCCGAGCTTGCGGGTGTGTTTGTTAATGTTACGGCAAGCGTTGGAAGCGACGCCGGGGTATTCGTTGGCAGAGGTGTCTGTGTCGGGGTTTCAGTTGGCGGCAATGGGGTGGCTGTGGGGATCGCCGCCTGTGTCTGAGCGACAATTGTGAATGCCGCAGACACTGCCGTAGATTGGACGTCGGCGACGCTCATCGTCGGTGTGGCTTCCGCGCCGCATGCCGCAAGCATAAGCGCCGCGAGAAGGATCGAAATTGTTTTGGTTGTTTTTTTCATTCCTTGGTTTACTCCTTGCATTTATTCATCAACAATTGGGGTAGCATCCACCCTTGGCAACGATCGTCTCGTTTCGGACGACGAGCGACCAGCTGCCGCCGTTCAACAGGAATCCACCAGACACCTGAAAGTTTCTCCTTCCCGTCACCCAGGCAAAAGCGCTGTAATACCCTGCGGGACCGGACGCGCTGTTTCCATATACCGGGATATAACCGCATTCACCCAACGCGGTCTCAACATACAAACCAAGAATAATCGTGCCTCTGGGCTGCGTTTCATTTTTCACCAGAATTCTGATTGTCGGAACCTGCCATTCGGCGAGGACTTTATCGCAATTTCCTTGGGAAGTAGCCGAGGCGTTCGGATCGCGGGTGAATGTTGCTGTGGGAAGCAACGGATCGATGGTGGGAGTGGAAGTCGGTGTGTCTGTCGGAAGGGGCGTGGCGGTGGGTGTGTTTGTCGGTGGGAGCGGTGTATCTGTTGGAAGCGCCTGTTGGGTTTCCGCCACCATGGTAAACGCCGCGGCTTGCGCGGTGCCGGCTACATCGACTGAGCTGAGGGTGGGCTGTTCGGCTCCACACGCGGCGAGTAGTAGACTCAGAATGAGCCCGAAAGGTAAAATCCTGCTTTTCATGTTACAAAACTTGTATCCTTGATTGAATTGGGTTTTCCTAGCGAATAACGACCTTGTCCCTGTATAGATAGATCGTCAGACTGTCCGCCTCGCTCAGCCGGAAACTACCGACAAATTTCGCTCCCCCGATCCACGCAACGTAAACGTAGCTCCCAAGCGGCGCTTTGACTTTTACTCTCTGCCTTACGGGATATTCGAGAATGGAATATCTCCCATCATTCATGGTCACCTGCAGGGAGATATACGCCTCCGCGCGGGCTTGATTCACTAAGGTGATATCTGTAAACGGAACTGAGGGCGGCAATGTTCCATACAAGCGGATGCCGAGTGTCGGCGATGCGGTCGGCAGACCAGGCGGAATGGGCTGGTTGGGGGTGGTTGTCGGGTTGAGCGTCCCTTCGGTTGCCGTTGCGAATGTTGCCGTAAGGTTCGGAGTGAGCTGGGTTGCTGTGTCCGCTGGGAGAGGCAGGGTTGGAGGGACCGATGTGTCGCTTGGGTTTGCCAGAACAGGCGTCGCAGTGGGGAGCGGCGAAGCTGTCGGAAGGGGAGGCGCAATGGTGATTGCGATCATCGCCGTTGGTGTCGCTAATCCCGGAATGGGAAAATTAAACGAACACGCACCCAGGAGAAGCAGGACAACCAACGCGGGGAAAATCTTTTTCATGGCGTCTCCCTTGTCGACTAGGATTGACTGACCGTCTCCAGAAATTGCGACACAGTATCACGCAGCATGCGTTCGGGCAGGGCGCCGACCTGGCGATGTACGATCTTGCCGTTGGCGACAAACAACATCGTGGGGATTCCTTGAATCCCATATTTCATCATCCACTCCTGGTTTTCATCGGTGTTAATCTTGGCGACGAGCAATTTGCCCTGATATTCCTTTGCGAATTTATCGAGAATCGGCGCGACCATTTTGCAGGGTCCGCACCACGGCGCCCAAAAATCCACAATAACCGGTATCTTCGAATCGAGGACGGACTGCTGATAGGTTCCGTCGGTTACATGAATGGGTTCGTCGAACATTGTATTTCTGCCTTTCCAAAAATTATTGAGGGTCTCACCTCAAACGAAAAGAGTATAACACAAACCCGCATGTTATAATCGCCCCCATTATGGCGGACACGTTTGCGACATGGAGATCAGGTCTCGCGAAAACGAGCAAGGCGGCATTCGGCAGACTCGCTGCGATGCTGGGCGCGACCGAGATCACCACCGATTCGTGGGATGACCTGGAAGCCCTCCTCGTTCAGGCGGATCTCGGGATCGAAACGACCTCTGAAATTTTGGACTCGCTTCGCCGCATCGTGCAAAGCCGGGGCTTGACCCGCTCCGAGGAGCTTTTCTCTTCGCTGAAAGCTGAGCTCCGCGCCCGCCTCGATGAACCGCCGGCGCTGACGTGGGCGAACAAACCATCGGTCATCATGATGGTCGGTGTCAACGGATCGGGGAAGACCACCACAATTGCAAAACTTGGGGCGCGATTTCAGCGCGAGGGCAGATCCCTGCTCTTCGGCGCGGCGGATACCTTCCGCGCCGCAGCGGTGGATCAACTGCAGGTCTGGGGCGATCGTCTCGGCGTGGACGTGATCTCGGGTGCTCCGGAGTCGGACCCGGGCGCGGTGGCATTCAACGCCATTCAGGCAGGCGCAGCGCGCGGCGTGGATCTGATCCTAATTGATACTGCAGGACGTTTGCATACGCGGTTCAATTTGATGGAAGAGTTGAAAAAAGTCCATCGAGTGATTGGCAAGGCTCTGCAGGGCGCGCCGCATGCCGTGTGGCTGGTGCTCGACGCGACCACCGGTCAGAATGCATTGCAACAGGCAAAGGCGTTCAAGGAAGCCGTCGGCGTAACGGCCGTGATCCTCTCCAAACTGGATTCCTCGGCGCGCGGCGGGTTCGCTTTTGCCGTTCAACGTGAACTTGGTCTACCGATCCTGTTTGCCGGTTTGGGCGAAAAGCCAGAAGATCTGACACCGTTCGACCCCGATGCATTTGTGGATGGTATTTTGGGTTGACATCTTCCTCATCCGAATAAAGGAGTTTCCATGCAAGACCTGATTAATCGTTTGCAATCCGTGCAGGAACTGACTCATCAATTACTGGTGCGTCTTTGACTTCGACGCAAAGGATCTTAAACTCGCACAGCTCGAAAAGGATATGGAATCCCCCGATTTTTGGGGGAACCCTTCGCTTGCCCAGCAGGTGATGAAACAGCATAACGCCGTCAAAACCGAGGTGGACTCGTGGCGGGGGTATTCAAGGCGGCTCCACGACGCGCTGGAACTTGCACAGCTCGATGACGAAAGCCTGCGACCGGAACTCGAAACCGAAACTGCCGCCCTCGAAGCGGAGATCGAGAAGCTGTCGTTCACCGCAATGCTTTCAGGAAAATACGATCATGACTCGGCGATCCTTGCCATCCATGCCGGGGCGGGCGGCACCGATTCACAGGATTGGGCGGCAATGCTCCAACGCATGTACCTGCGTTGGGCAGAGGCGCGAGGCTACCAAACCGAGATTCTCGACACCACACCCGGAGAAGAAGCGGGCATTAAGAGTGTAACGATTGCCGTGGATGGAGATTATGCCTTTGGTTATCTTCGTCCAGAAAAGGGAGTCCATCGCCTCGTGCGACTTTCCCCCTTCGACTCGGCGCATCGCCGCCATACATCCTTTGCCCTGGTGGAGATCCTGCCTCAGGTGGCGATGGATGAAGCGGAAATTGAAATCGACCCAGGCGAGATCAAATTGGATGTGTTCCGATCCTCCGGTGCAGGAGGACAAAATGTGCAAAAGAATGCCACTGCCGTGAGGTTGACTCACATCCCGACCGGGATTGTAGTCACCTGTCAAAATGAACGATCACAGTCGCAGAACCGAGAATTCGCCATGCGCATCCTGCGCGCCCGCTTGTTGGAACTAAGGCAGGCAGAAAAAGAGCAGGAGCGTGCTGTTCTGCGCGGTGAATACACCAAAGCCGAGTGGGGGAGTCAGATCCGTTCGTACGTGCTGCACCCATACCAGATGGTCAAAGACCACCGCACTGATCATGAAACGGGAAATACGCAAGCCGTCCTGGATGGCGCGCTGGATGAATTCATGGAAGCCTACCTCAGGCAAATTTCATAGGGAGCAAACATGAAGAAAATCCTTTCCATTGTCTTTTCACGAGAGAATGTGCTCGCGATCCTATTGTGTCTGATCCTGATTGCCCTCGTGATTTTCACCGCTGATACCTCGCCCACCTGGATCTATCAGGGATTTTAGTGAGCCTCTCGCAGATCCTGATCCTTGTGGGCGTTGCCATCGTCTTGGGTCGCTTGAAGCAGGGACGTTCGCTCATACTGCTTCTGGTCAGCGGTTTGGTGATGTACTGGCTCCAGCCAAAAATGGAGCCTGTAAACCTGATGTATTGGTTCCCAACACTCACGCTGGCTCTTGCCGCGGTTTCGTGGGTGCTCACTTTATCACCGGAGACCCGGGGTTGGAGCGAGAATCGCGCGGCGGCTGGGGTTTTGGCGGGGTTGGTGATCTTCCTGGGCGCAAATCGCTATCTTCAACTCGAACAACTTTTTGTCCTTGAAACCCCGCGGCTTCAATGGGTGTTGCTTGTTGTTGTTCTTGTTTTTGCTCTTATTATCATTCTTGCACGAATCAACCCTCCCCGATTTCTGTTGGTATTGGCTCTAATTGGTCTGGTGGTTATGCTGGCAATTCTGAAATATCCGTCTGCAGGGGCGGGGCTGTTTGATCTGGTGGCAGGTTTTCGGGGGAAAGATCCGGGCGGCGTTTCTGGATTGACCTGGCTGGGG
>DATKAU010000025.1:0-3442 GCA_035514655.1 Anaerolineales bacterium | reverse complement strand
AGGCACTCAAAACTGGGGGAAGCCTTCTGCCTGTGGGCGTCATTCTCGTATCCGGCGAATTCGATCGCGGTGACACAGTCCGCGTGCTCGATGAAGGAGGACGCGAATTTGCGCGCGGTCTGGCTGCGTATTCCAGCATCGATCTCGACCGATTGAGCGGCCGTCACTCCAATGAGATCGAGGCCCTGCTCGGGTACACCTTCGGCGATGAAGTCATCCACCGGAACGATCTCATCCTTCTATAGAATACAACCAACCTAAAGGATCGCTTATGTTAATCGAACTTGGCCAACGAGCCCGCTCAGCCTCCCGTCATCTCGCGCGCCTGACCGCGGCGCAAAAAAATGCAACTCTTCTCCTCTTGGCTGATGCTCTGATCGATGAACGTGACGCCATCCTCACCGCCAACGCCCGTGATGTGGAAGAGGGCACGCAGGCGGGACTCTCCGCCTCCCTGCTCGACCGGCTCCTTCTTGATGAAGCCCGCCTCACAAACATTGCGGACAATGTCCGCCTCGTAGCAGACCTCCCTGACCCGGTGGGTGAAACCTTCGACGAATCCGATCTACCCAACGGACTTCATGTGCGTAAACAGCGCATGCCGCTCGGCGTGATCGGTGTCATCTACGAATCCCGCCCAAACGTCACAGTAGATGTGGCGAGCCTCGCCTTGAAGAGTGGCAATGCGGTGATCCTGCGCGGCGGCAGTGAGACGTTGAACTCCAACCGGGCGCTTGTAAACACCCTGCAGGGAGCGCTGATTGAAACTGGAATCCCTTCCGGTGCGGTTCAGTTCATCGACAGCCCCAATCGTGCGCTCGTGCTCGAACTCCTGCATCTCAAAGACCATGTGGACATGATCATCCCGCGCGGAGGCGCCGGTCTGCATCAATTCTGCCGCGAAAACAGTCATATCCCTGTCATCACCGGCGGCATCGGCATCTGTCATTTGTTCGTGGACAACACCGCCGACCAGGATGCCGCACTGCGTGTCATCCACAACGCCAAGACCCAGCGCCCGAGTGTCTGCAATGCGCTCGATACCGTCCTGGTGCATCGTGCCATTGCCAGGGAGTTTCTGCCCCGGTTGATCGATCACCTTGCTCCCGCAGGTGTCACCTTCCGTGTAGACTCAACAGCGGCGCCCATGCTTCAACCCTTTAACTCGTCCGTCTCGTATGCCGGGCCGGACGATTTCGACACCGAATGGCTTTCGCTGGTACTTGGCATCAAGGTGGTTGATGATTTAGATCAAGCCATCGAACATATCGCAGTGCACAGCACCGCCCACTCCGATGGCATTCTCACTCGGGCAGAAGCCAACGCACAACGTTTCATCGCCGAGGTGGATTCATCCGCGGTATACGTCAACGCCAGCACACGCTTTACCGACGGCACGGAACTGGGGTTGGGCGCGGAGGTCGCCGTCTCCACCCAACGCCTGCACGCCCGCGGACCGATGGCATTGCGCGAACTAACCACGTACAAGTGGGTGATCCGCGGGGAAAACCATGTTCGCAAATAATGAATCAATACTGGTTCCACATCGGGAGATTAGGGTTTCGAAATAGTGGGAATTTCGCCCTGTCCGTGTTTCAAGTCAACCGATATCGTCGGCGTCACAGTAAAAGGATTTTCGTTATGAGACCTGTCGGGTCTTCGTAAATAATCCCCACTCACGCACATGAAATAACTCTTTTCGATGATATAATTGATACATACCCAAGGAATTCGACGGGCGTTACACACCAGTCCAATTATACAGGCTGGTGTTTTTCTTTCCCCGCAAGCAGCCAAAGGAGCCAACCATGAAATTCCAGACCGATCAATGGGTCGTCCATTGCACGCACGGGCTTGGTCAGGTGCTGGGGATCGAAGAACGCGCCATGAATGGAGCCGAGATTTCCTATTATGTGGTGCAGACTGCCGATCTAACCATCTGGGTGCCGGTGGATGAAAACGTCGACCGCCGCCTGCGGTCGCCGAACAGCCCATCCGCATTTCAGGCGGCATTGGGGCTCCTTGCGCAACCAGCGGAGGCTCTCCCCACAGATCATCGTCTGCGTAACCAGCAATTGCAAGCCCGGCTGAAGGAGGGTACCGCCGAGGCCTGGTTCACGCTCCTGCGCGACCTGACCGCCGATCGTCATCGCCGCAACTGGAGCGACAATGACCGCAACCTTCTCGCTGCTGTACGAAAAGCCCTGCTCGGAGAGTGGAGCTTCAGCCTGTCCATCACGCACGAGCAGGCGGAGCAGGATCTGCGCCGGGCCATGCCGGTGCTCTAAGAGGAGTACGTTATGGAATCAGTCGAACGAATCATCCTTAAGCGCGTGGTGGCAAACTTCATGCGCACCGGCGCCCCTGAAGACAGCGAAGTCACCGTCGTTAATCTGCCACGCGGCAAAAGCGCCTACGTCGAACAAACCGGCGATGACGGCCGCTCTATCATGCTGGACGAATACCGCGTGGACGAGAAGGTCGTCTGGGCGGGTTACAGCTCGCGCAGTGGGATAGTCTACCTCAGCCTGCCCGGAAATTGATCTGAATCCGCGATAACAAACGCCTGGCTTTAATTCGGAGGCGATTCACGCTGACAGGCGCGCGGCTCGCAAATTTGGTTTCAATCGGCGAAACCCGCGTTACTGTTCATCCACAACACCACACATAAGGGGGTGATGGAGTGAGTGGACAAAGCATTCACTTTAATCCGTAAATCCACGCCACCGTATATTCATCCGAACCTCCAACAGTGTTAAAATCATAGTGTCGAACACAACCAATCCGGGAGGCACCTCGATGAGCAGAGAAAACAATATCCGCAACCGCTTCCGCACCGGGGGCTGGAACCAGACACCACGCGAGCGTATAATATTTATCTGCCAAAGTGACAGGGCGCAGGGGATTTAGTAAAAAATTTTCTCAGCGTTCCCGGTGTCTCTGTGGCAGATAAAAGAGTCGCCTACGCAGGATATCCAACGGAATTCATCCGAAAGGAGAAACGATATGAGTCACAACCGCGATAAGGGAAACAAGGAAAAGAAAAAGAAATCCAAGCTTGATATCAAGGAAAAGCGCAAACTGAAAAAGGACAAGAAACAGAAGCAGCCTTTCCTGCCTCCGTCAGGGTAATAAGACATCCCCCAATAAAACCGGGTTAGACGCCGGTTCAGAAAATGAATACATGGAGACCTTTGCCGGGTCTCCATGTTTCGATTCATTTAAGATTGAATATTCACACGGGTTGTTGCCTCGGCGCGGCGGATATCACGGCACTCCCCTTTGGATTTGCTCCATGATGTCGTTGATCGACAGCCCGGCCATCCGCAGCGTCAACAGGACGAGCACACCGCACGACAGGAACGCCAGGAGTACTGGCAGGAAGAAAGCGCCAGCTGCCTCACCCCACCCCACCTGATGCACCGCTTTGATCGCCGCCACC
>DATKAU010000024.1:0-5722 GCA_035514655.1 Anaerolineales bacterium | reverse complement strand
TGGCGCGTAACAGCGCGCCGGATGTTGCCGCTTCGGTAATGACCTTCCGCCAGTCTACAGGCGGACGTTTGGGCTTGGGAGGCGCGGCGGGCTTGGCGGGGATCGCCGAGGCGGCTTTTTGCGCCGGTTGAACCGTGGGTGTGGGTATTACTTTTTCTACAGGTTTGACTTCCCCCGGCTCCTTTTGCGGAACAGCCGGCTTAATCGGAGTCCCGCGCTTGATATCAAAATCGTAATGCCGCCGGAGTACCTCCGCGCGGACCGGTTCGATCAAACCATCCTCCACCCATTCGGCGATCTCATTCAAGATGATCTGGCGGGTGGTTTTCGTCAGCGCTGTTGATTTGGATGTCGCGAATTGGCTGGTCTCTAGATCCAGCGCAGCGAGCGCAAGTTTCTGCACCGCACCATTGCCTTGTAGGACAAGCTTCTCCAAGTGGAGGATGATCGCTTCACTGCTGAATTTGATGGTCTCGAGTTCGCGGAGAGCGGCGAGCTGGCGTGTTGTGTCGCTGCTTTTTAAACCCGCCAGAATCCGATCTAGCGTTTCCTGCACCGATTCACTTGACATCGCATTCTCCTCTTCCCTGAAAGATCAAACCCAACGGGGCGACCTTCGTTATGGGGGGAATTTCCACCAGTATGGCATCACCAGACTGCCAAAGCCAGACTCGCAACTGCCAAAAAACGCCAGATTTAAAAAATATGGAGCGAGATATCATCTCGCTCCATACCACTACTTCAGCACTACGCCGCTTCTTGCCGGGACGGTGAATTTGAGCTTCCCGTCCACTGAAATGTGAGACGCCTCTCCGAATACTGGAGCGGGAACCTTTTTCGTTTCATACGTGACCTCCACCTGCTGAGGCGATTCTGACGCATTCAACGCGACGATGAACGTTTTCCCCTCATACGAGCGTCCGTACGCGTAGACCCCGTCCGCAGACCACAGCCGTTTCATCTCCCCGCGGCGCAAGGCGGGATTTTTCCTTCGCAGGTCGATCAACTCTTTTGCGTAGGTTAGCAAATTTTTATCCCATTTGTTTTCGTCCCACGGGAAGGGCTTTCGGCACTGCGGGTCATGCTCGCCGTCCACGCCGATCTCGTCGCCATAGTAAATGCACGGCGCACCCACAATGGTCATGATGAAAAGCCATGCAAGTTTCAATGAGTTTTTATCGCCGCTCGCAAAAGAAAGGAAGCGCGGCATATCGTGGCTGTCGAGCAGGTTCAACTGCGAGCGCGTGATCTCAGGTTTGTACAAGCCCATCATGTGGTCCACGCGGTTGGCGAATTCATGTGCATCGATGGCGTGCTGGATGTTGTGGAAATTCGACTGCTGGTGCGCCACACGCAGGCTGAGGTGTTTTTGCGGGAAGTATGCCGCGCAAGCGTTGGTGCAGACGTAATTCATCACCGCGTCGAATTGATCGCCCTGCAGCCAGCGCTGCGACTCGTGCCAGACCTCGCCGACGATGTAGGCTTCAGGGTTGACCTTGCGTACACGGCGGCGGAACTCCTGCCAGAACGCATCATCGTCGATCTCGGCTGGCACATCAAGCCGCCAGCCATCCGCGCCGAACTTGATCCAGAATTCCGCCACATCGAAGAGGAATTCGCGCACCGCCGGTGTATTGGTGTTGAACTTCGGCAGGGCAGGCAGGTTCCACCAGGCGCGGTAACCGATGGCGGTCAGGCTGTCTTCGTCCTGTAAAGCCTTCGCCTCGTGGGGACCCGGGTACACACCCCATTGTTTTTTACGTTCAAGCCGTTCGGGGTCGAAAAAGAACCAATCCTTGTAGGGCGAGCCGCTCCCGTTTTCGAGCACGTGATGGAATTGCCAGAACCCGCGCGAGGCGTGGTTGAATACGCCGTCGAGGATCACGCGGATGTTTTTCCTGTGCGCGGTATCGATCAGGGTGCGCAGGGCGTCATTGCCGCCGAGCAGCGGATCCACGTTGTAGTAATCGAAAGTATGGTATCGGTGATTCGAAGCGGAGGCAAAGATCGGGGTGAGGTAGAGCGCCGTTATCCCGAGATCCTTGATGTAATCAATTCGTTCCGCGATCCCGTACAGGTCACCGCCTTTGAACCCGTGAGAGGTGGGAGGCGTGTCCCAGGGTTCGAAACCGACGTCAGGCATGCGCCTGCCGCGCGCAAAGCGATCAGGAAAGATTTGGTAAAAAATTGCATCTTGTACCCATTCTGGTGTAGTCATTAAGCTGCCTCGGTGAAGGATATAAAGCAGGACAAGATCCGATCTTGTCCTGCGGGTTTGATTCTACTTCATTTCGATTTCACGAGGAAAACGGCAATGAATTTTCCACGCGCCGGTTTATTTGAGCAGCATCCCGCTGAATGGCGGCAGGAAAATCCACTTCATGCGTCCCGATTCCTGAATCCTGCACTGGGGGCTGGTACCCAGCAATGAGCTTGATTCTGTCAACTCCATTTCCAGCTCGCACGTCTTCTCAGAGATGTTCATCGCGCATAGAACGGTTTGGTCACCGTGCACGCGACGATAGAGAAGCACACCCTCGGTTGCGAAGACCGTCTCGCGCGTTCCGTGTGTGAGAGCACGTTTACTTTTTCGGATTCGACAAAGCTCGCTGTAGAAACCGAGCAGTTCCTTGTTTTGCGCTTCGCCCCAGAGCATCGGAAGTCGCGTTTCTTCATGGATGGCGCGCCTGTTCTGCATCACATCGTTGTTTTGTGATAAACCAACTTCGGTACCGTAATAAACCACAGGTGCGCTGCTGAGCGTGAATTGGCACAACGCGGCAAGCTTGAGTTTGCGGATGTCGCCGCGCGCAGTCCATAGGAATCGATTCATGTCATGGTTATCAAGAAATGACGGGCGCGAAAAGGAAGGGGGAAAGTAGGCTTCGTGCCTGTCGAGAAACTCGGCAAATTGCCGCGCGTTCCATTTGCCAAAAGCGAAGGTGTTTCGCAACCCTTCGAGGAGCATGAAATCGAGTACCCCATCCATTCCGCCCTCAAACGCGAGTTGGGAATCGGGTGGATCCACGGCTTCACCAAAGGTCCACGAATCAGGTCTGGTCGTGCGCGTGACGCGGCGGAAGTCCGCGTAAAAATCCGGGGAGGGACCGATGCAATAGTCCACGCGGAATCCGTCCACGCCGAAATCCAGCCAGTATTTTGCTGCGTCCAAGACGTGCTCGCGCGCAGGCGGAAAGCGTAAGTTAATTTGCGGGAGCGTTTCAGACGTGAAAAACTTTTTATACTTGTGGGGCCATTCTTCAAATGTGTACCATTGAACGTAGGGGCTGGTGCGATCGCTAAAGGCTTCGATAAACGTTGGATGCTGGTTTGACCAATGGTTGGGCACATAGTCCATGAGAATGCGGATACCGCGCTCGTGTGCCATGGTGACGAGTTCCTTGAAATCTTCCTTTGTTCCGAGCCGCGGGTGAATTTCCAAAAAGCTGGTTGCGTCGTAACCGTGATAACTAGGACTTGGGAAGATCGGCGTGAGCCAAAGACAATTCGCGCCGAGTTTGGCGATGTAATTGAGTTTCTCGGTTATGCCCCGCAGCGTGCCATTGCACTTCAAGGATGGTTTGTCTTCTATCCTTGGAAAATCACTGGCGGGATTGTAAAATCGATCTACAAAGATTTGGTAGATGATCGCATCCCGGGTCCACTCGGGGGTTGGGTCGTTGTCCACATAAAAAGCGTAGTATGCACCGTGTTCTGCAAATGCTTCTTCCTCCACTCCGCCTGCTGAAACTCGATAGCGAATAATTGTTCCTGCCTCTTGTGCAGGGATTTCACCGCGAAATTTTCGAATGTATCCCCATAGCACCGTATCCCATTCAGAATCAACCGGCAGCATGGGAGTCGCGTAGCCATTTTTGGCGAATCCATTTTTACCTTCAGGGTCGCTTCCATTATCCGTCCAGTAGATATACGCCCGGTTTTGTGGATGAGAGGGTCCGACTGTAAGTTCAATTTGAATGGACTGACCCGGCAACGGGTCACGCGGGGAGCGCTGGTGCGCGTGGGTGATTCCACCGCGCGCATTTTTTAAATGATCGATGCGAGATTGATCGGTAGCGAGAGTTCCGAAAATGAAGTCTTCCATGACGCTCCTTAAATTCTCCCGATGCTTCAGGTGATAAAAGTTCTACTTGATCAATTGAATGACAAAAATGCTGTAGGGCGGTAGTTCGCTCAACGGTGTATAAGCGTCGAATCCCCCCGTATCGTTGGCTGCCAGATCAACAAGTAACGACCCCTCCAAAAGTGACTTCGCCTGGTGCGTCCCCGTAAGCGGTCCGGAATTAAGTTTCAGTTCATACCCGCTTACCGGCTCAGTGGAGAGATTGATCAGGATAAAAATATTTTCGCTGGGGCTGGAACGAAGATAGGCGGCCAACTGGTCGGTGCTTGATGTCGCCCAGTATATCTCCCCGGTGCGCAGTGATTCATGTTCGTTTCGAAGGCGGATCAGCATCCGGTAATGCTCGAGCAGGGACGAGCTGTCACCGTCGTGGGCTGCCACATTCAAAGAGGGATAATCCGCGTTGATCGCCTCCCAGGGGGTGCCATCCGTGAATCCTGCGCCCTCTTCACCCGACCACTGCATCGGCGTGCGGATGAGTTCATCGGGTTTGACACCGCTCATCCCGATCTCTTCACCGTAGTAGATGAACGGCACTCCGGGTGTGGTAAGCAAAAGGGAGGCTGCCACTTTTGCCCTGCCTGGATCGCCTCCCAGTTCGCTCATGACTCGATTCTGATCATGATTGGTGATGAACGTGGCATATTGAAGGTCAGGCACCAATTTATACGTCAACTTCATCGAGGCCTTGATGGTCTGGGCGTTTCCACTTTTTGCGGCCTGCAGGATGGCTGCCGCCTGTCCAAAATCAAACGTCAGGTCAAGTTGATCGCCTTGTGTATAACTTGCCATCACCCCCTGATCGGCTCCGGCCACCTCGCCGACGGCGAGTGCGTCGGGGTTTAGGCTCTTATAGAAGGGACGGAAATCCTTGAACCATTCGTGCGTAGCAGAAGTATTCTCCTGATTCACATCATCTTCAATAAGGTGTTTTGCGGCATCCAGCCGGAATCCATCCACGCCGACATCCGTGAGCCAAAATGTGGTGATCTTTTCCATTTCCTCCGTGACCGCCGGATTACCATAATTCAGGTCAGGCATGAAGTCGACAAAGAGACCGTAGTAATAACCTGTCGTCGACGGGTGCCATACACGCTGACCCCATGGTCCGTTATACCCCGGATCCGACTCTGACCAGATGTACCAATCCCGATACGGTGATTGTTCGTCGGCAACCGCCGACTCAAACCAGGGATGCTGGCTGGAGCTGTGGTTTAGTACCAGGTCAATGATGATTCGGATATCTCGGTTGTGTGCCTCGTCCAGCAGGCGTTTGAAGTCCTCCATGGTGCCGTACTCAGGGTTAACTTCGTAGTAATCGGTCACATCATAACCATGATAGGAAGGGGAGGGGTGGATCGGCATGAGCCAGATGCCACTGATACCAAGGCTTTTCAGGTACTCGAGCTTTTTGGTGATTCCATTGAAGTCGCCGATGCCGTCCCCGTCGCTGTCGCGGAATGAACGGACGAAGATTTCATAAAATACTGCATCGTTCCACCAGGGGAGATCTTTACTTGCAGGTGTGTCCAGCGGACCGGCAGTTGTTGATAATGATGGCGCCGTCGCGGTTCCAAT
>DATKAU010000023.1:0-5602 GCA_035514655.1 Anaerolineales bacterium | reverse complement strand
ACGAGTTCTGCATATTCTTGCAAATGGACACGCGCAGAATCGAGCATACCAACTATTATTTCATAGCCCAACAGATTTCCGAGTTGAAAAGTCAAGCCTGCTTTAAATTCTTGTGTGCGCAAGATTTCCACAATTTCACTGCTCATACGGCGCGCGCGGTGAAACAACCCAAGTTGATAGTAGTTATATGCTATTGTTCCAAGCCTAAACGTTTTTTTAATCACATAGCCTGCTGCCTCATAGGCCCAATACGCCTGCTGATTTTGCTCAATCCGCTTGGCAATGTATATTTCCGTGATACCGAATCGTGATTGAGCCTCGCCAATGCCATATTGATCGCCGACGCTTTGACATAGTTCCAGAGCTCTCTGTGATGCTTGACGTGAGTCATCAATACGCCTGAGATTGTAGTAGGCTCTTGCAAGTTGCAAATAAGCGCGCCCTGCACTGGATATCTCGCCAGCCTTTTGAAAGATAACTATGGCTTTTTGCGCTGTATCAACTGCCTTTGTATATTGCCCTGCTGTATTTTGTGCTTCTGCGAGGTAGAAAAGACTTTCAGCAAGTACCTTGGGCGAAGAATGTTTTATCTTGGTTGCCGATAATGCTGTTCTAAGCGCGGACTGGTATTCCGACAACCAAAATTGTATATCGACTTTGCGGTTCAATGCCTGCGCTATGAGTGCCGGCTTTTTGACTGTCTTCGCCAGTTTCATCATCGCGCTCGCGTCTTTAGCGGCGAGATCTAGTTTGCCTTGGGCGATGTAGGATTCGGCGCGGAGGTCTAATAGATCCATTTTTGTAGGGGCGGTGCGCGAACCGACCCTGCCTGCATCGGATAACGCCTGTGCGGCAAGATCAATCGCCTTGGCGTGGTGACCCGTCCACGCCAATTGGCGGACCTGTTCGATCACCTGCTCGTTACTCTCTTTTTTAATCGTCCTTCGTCCAGACGATGATTTATTCGTCATACCCGAAGCTCCTTAAATCTTTTGATAGAAACCCTAATGGTTTCCTGGCCCGGTAATCCACATTCTGGACAAGGGATAGAGCCTGTCCGGCGCGCAATAGCATAAAAAAACTTTAGGGTCTATAGTTCCACAATTTTACAATCGAAATCCTCTATATACATCAATTTGTAACCTCACGCCGGAGCCGGCTTGGGTTCTGCACCGGGCTGGTTCGTCCGCAACTCGCGTAACAACTGCTGGTCGAAGCCCGTGCCGCGCGGCAGTTCCGTCAGGCTCAGGCGTTCGCCAATGATAGTGTGCAGTCTAATGTTCAACGCCGCATACTTCTGCGTCAGCCGTTTCACCACTTTGGACGGGATGATCAAGAACTCGCTCTCCTCCTCGGTGATGATGTTGGCGGTGCGCTGCATGCCCGTCAACGCCGCAACCTCCCCGAAGAGATCGCCTTCACGCAGAACGTTCAGGATGACGTACTCGTCATCCCTGAGATAGCCTGCCGCCGCACTGCCTTTGAGGATGAAAAATGCTGCATCACTGGCCTCGCCGCGATAGACCACAACCTTCCCACCCGGCGCCTGCGCGACCAATGTATCCGATGCCAACTGCGCTCGCTCCTTTGCGGACATGCTCGTCAACTCAGGCATGTGACGGATAAACCGCTCCACCTCCTCAAGGACGGCTGGTCTGCCCGCCCCGAGCCGCGGCGCCGCTTCGATTCCTCTCAGCAATGAAACAGTCCTCTTCCATTGTGCGCGTGACTGGCCCAGATCCGGCAGGACGAGCACGATCAACCCCGCCGCCACCAGCATCAGCGCGCTAATCAGGTTCAGCAGGCGCACGTCCATCAGATCGGCGAGTCCCGCCGCGCCCATGCCCACGAGGAAGAGGACATCGCGCGCCACGAAGAACACACTGCTGACGCGGCCGCGCATCTCACTCGGTGTGTTCCTCTGCACCACCAGTCGGCGGCCGATTGAGGCTGGCGCGTTGAAGAAACCCGAAATGGTGATCACCAGGATGGCAAGAGGGATGGAATGCAGGAAGGAATACACCACACCCGCAATGCCCATCGCGAGGAAACTGATCGATAGCCATACGCCTTCGTGCAGGCGGTCGAAGATCTTTGCCATCCACAGGCTCCCGATCACAAAGCCCACCGAGGTCAGCCCCTCCTGCAAGCCGTACTCGAACTCGGTGGCGCCCAGCGCGCGGATGGAAAACGGAAGCAGGATGGCATTTGACAACCCGAATGAGATCAGCACGATGGCCATGACCGAGAACATCGAACGGAGGATGGGGGTATCCACAACCTGCCGCACCCCCGCGCGCAGGTTTTGAAGCACCACAGCAATGCTGGTGTCCTCCTGCGGCTCCACCGGCTTGATACGGATCAGAAAAACGCAAGCTGCCGAAAACAGGAAGGTGATTGCATTGACATAGAACGCCCAGTTCAGGCTTGCCGCCGAGGCGATCAAGCCCGCTGCGGCAAAACCCACCGCCGTGGAACCGAACGAACTGATGGCGATCATCGAGTTGGCGGCGGCGAGTTCCTCCTCCGTAGCCACCTCCGGCAGGATGGATTCATGCGCCGGGTCGAAGAACTGGCCGATGGCGCTGACCAGCATCACGATCACATACAGCCAGATCACGTTCAACGGCACGAGAAAAGGGATCAGCATGACCAGGATCGCGCGCAGGACATCCGCGACGATCATGATCTTCCTGCGGTCATACCGGTCCACAAATACGCCCGCGAAGAGCCCCACCACCAGGCTGGGCGCGGCAGTTGCCATCAGCATCAATCCCACGCTCATGGCGGAATCGGTCTGGCGGAACACGTAGATCGACGCGGCGATCGACGTCAGCGCGTTGCCGATCGTCTCGACGAGTTGACCCGTCCAGAGCAGGGAAAAATTCCGGTTCCGAAAAACAGCAAACGGGGAGGTTGATGCGCTGGTCATGCTGATTTCTCCAATTCTGTGATCATTGCCTGGATGATGTCAAACCCGCCCTGCCAGAATTCAGGCGATGTGATGTCCAGCCCGGCTTCCCCGAGAATCTTCGACGGCGATTCCGATCCGCCGTACGTAAGAATCCTGAGATATTTCGGCACAAACGATTCCCCTTCCACGCGGTATTGTTGCACGAGAGCGAGCACCAGCAATTGCCCGAAACTGTAGGCATAAGTGTAGAACGGCACGTTATACAGGTGTGGGACGGTCAGCCATTCCCATTTGAATTCGTCCGAAATGTCGACGGCTCCCCCAAACTGTTCATCCAGGTTCGCCCTGTACAGCTCCGTCAATGATTCGACCGATCCGCCATCATCGATGATGCGATACGCTTCGCGTTCGAACAATGTAAAATACGCCTGCCGGATGACCGTTACGTACGCATCGTCGATGGCGTATGCCAGCAGGTCGCGGCGCACTGCCGGGTCGGACTCCTCTTTTAATAGCCGGTCGATCAATTGGATCTCGGCAAACACCGAAGCCGTCTCGGCAAGCGGCAGGGACGGCGAATACGTCAGGATGGAATGATCCCCCGCCAGCATGTTGTGAATGGCGTGACCCAATTCGTGTGCCAGTGTGGCAACATCGCGCGCGCGTCCTTCGTAATTGAGCATCACCCACGGAGTCACCCCCGGTAACGGACCATAACAAAAGGCGCCGCCTCGTTTGCGGGGCCGCGATTCTGAGTCGAGGTGGTCAGCATCAAACACGCGGCGCGCGAGTTTTGCAACCGTTGGAGAAAATGTTTCGAAACTCTCCAATACCATCCCGGTCGCCTCGCCGTGACCGAAGGTTTTATCCGACTCCGCCAATGGAGCATAAATATCGTATCTGCGCAGTTTTCCCAACCCCAGCCAGCGCCTCTTCATCTCGAAATAACGCTGGAAGATCCCCACGTTCCTGCGGCAGGCCTCGAGCAATGTATCCACAACGGTATCCGGCAGGTCATTGCCCAGGTTGCGCGCGCTGATGGCGGAGGTGTAACCGCGCATCTCCACGGCTTCGGCGTTCCAGTCGCGGGCGCGATGCAGGTAAATTTGCGCAACCACCGCCGAGTTCTCACCGTAGACCCGGTACAACTCGCGATACGCCGCCTCTCTCACGTCCGGCGAGGGGTGACGGAAATAGCCTCCCAGCTGATCGCGCGTCAGCGACAACGTCTCCCCCTCCACCTCCAGCGTAAACTCAAATTGATTCGTGATCATATCGTACAGGTTGACCATCGCATCGATGCCGTTCACATCCTTGACATTGATCATCTTCTCTTCAGGCTCACTGAGTGTGTACGGTTTGAATTGCCGCATGGCTTCGAGATGATAATGCCGGTCGCCGCTCTGTCCGATCAACCTCTGTGCGGTTTCATCGGGGAGTTCCTTGAACCACAGGTCGAAGAATAAGATGCGGTTGGTTGTATCGGTCGAGGCTTGATCCACGCGATCCCGCAGGTTGAGCGCGGAGGAGTTCTGCGTATCCTCCGTCAGGAGCAGGTCCGCGTAGGCTTCGAGCCTGCTCAGCATGGAATGGACAGCCTCAAGCCAATCAAGAACGGTATTGAACGTCTCCGCGGATATTTCGAGGCTCAACGATTCGCGCATCGCTTCGAGCCCAGCCACAGCCTGATCCAGCTCCGAAAAGGCTGAGTCCAGCGTACGATCGACAGGCGGCGCCATCAATTCCTCCAGCGACCAGCGCGTGGGTTTTTCAGGGTTCATCGTTGAGACTCCTCGAGGATCGGTCATCCTACCCGGCGTGTATTTGCGGCACACGCCATGAGGACAGTCTTGACCTGGAACGGTGTGAGGTCGGGGTGTTTGGCGCGGATCAGGGCGGTGATCCCTGCAATGTGCGGGGCGGCAAAACTGTTGCCGGTGCAGGTGATATATTGCTTCCGGTTCCAGGCAACGTTGACATCGATCCCCGGCGCGCCGAATTCGACGGGCGGCGTAGGGTTGTAGTAATACGTGAACGGGTCCTGCCCGTCATGAGCAGCAACAGAAATCACAGAAGAAAACAACGAAGGATAACTCGGCTCGGGAATGTTATTGACTGCAGAGACCAAGTTCATGTTCTTGAAGTACGCCTGGTCGGTGAGATCGTGGAACAAGCCGAAGAACTCCTCCAGCGAGGTGCTCAGGCTCAGGTTGACCACCTGCATGTCGTTCTCGATCGTCCAATCGAGCCCCGCTGCAAACTGGATGACCCTGCCTGCCATGTTGCGCCCCAGCACGCGCACACTGTAGATCTCGGCTTCCGGTGCAATGGAATGGATTATCCCGGCGCAGGCTGTGCCGTGACCGGAAACGTCGGTTGGCTTGGGATCGAGTTTGACCCGGAAATTATTCTCCGCCCTGGAGTCATATTCGATCATCACCCCGCCGCGCACGCAGCCCTCCAATGCCGGGTGATCGTGCTCGACGCCGCTATCCACCACCGCGACGCGAATGCCCTTGCCGGTGCTCCCTCCCCATGCCCAGGCAGGCGTGATTTCACCAAGCGGTCCCTCCGCTTGTAACTCCTTGATCGCATCCGGTGTGAAATGCTGTGACCATGCCGGTCGCAGGGTTTCATCGGACATTATCTGAACCTGAGTGAGCGGGATCGATGATATTCAGAGAACAC
>DATKAU010000022.1:0-6546 GCA_035514655.1 Anaerolineales bacterium | reverse complement strand
GTCATCATTTCCCCCATAGCCGGCGCGCTTGCGATCCTCAAGTGTGAGCGTTGCCCACACTATTCCGTCCTTCTGCTCCAAACTTGACAAGCCGCTCCCCCAATACCGGGCGGCAGGGAAGGATTTCCTCACAAGCGAACGCATATACAAGTCTGGCAGATCGGCGCCGGTTTCCATCAATTGAGCGCACAGACGTAACGCCCCCGGGTTTGTAGTGGATGTGCGAAACCCAAGTGTATCGGTGACGATGCCGGTCAGCAGCGCCGCGGCAATGGGTCTGGTAATCGTGAAGCCCCATTTGGGTAGGTGGTTGGTGAGGATCGCCGCCGTGGCCACCTCATCTGCTTCGATCAGGTTTAACGTTCCGAATTTTTCGTTGGTTATATGGTGGTCGATATTGATATCTGGTGGGGCGAACGATTCAAAAATTTTTCCCGTACGTTTGAAATCGGCGCAATCCACGGTGATGAACGTATCGTAGATCTCTTTGGGCGCCCTGACAACCAATTCGCTCCCCTCGAGGTGTTTGAACGATGAAGTCACCCCGTCCGCGAGCACCATTTGAACAGGTTTGCCGGCATCGATCAATGCCAGCCCAAGACCAAGCATAGAGCCGATGGCATCGCCATCCGGGCGGACGTGGGACGCAATCACGACAGATTTTGCCTGCTTCAACCTTTCCTTGATAGCCTTTGATATGTCTTCACTCATTTCGCCCAGTCACCTTGATTATTTTTTATCTCTTAACCCGGCAAGCAATTTTTCGATGTGATCGGCGTTTTCCGGTGTGACATCCCAGTGGAAGCGCAAATGCGGGAAGGCGCGCAGCTCTACGCGCGAGGCAAGAGTCCGCTTGATGAAACCAGAGGCAGACTCGAGACCCGCGAGAACGTCTTTGGAGCGGCTGGTCCCCTCAAGGGCGGAAACAAACACATCGGCGTACGCAAGTTCCCGATCCACTTTTACGTCCGTTATGAAGATTTGGTGCAGGCGCGGGTCGCTAATCTCGTGGATGAGCATTTGCGACATCTCCTGGCGGATGCGATCCGCAATTCGCTGCAGACGGATTCCTGAAGGCATAAGACGAATTCCGATTTACGATTTTTCCAACACGTAGCAGACCAGTTGGTCGCCCGGCTGGATATCGTTGAAGCCCTTGAAACCGACGCCGCATTCGAAGCCCTGCTTGATCTCTTTTACATCGTCCTTTTCATGGCGCAGGGAGCCCATATCGCCTTCGTAGACCAGATCGGTGCCGCGGAAGAGTTTCACTTTTGCGTTGCGCCGCAGTTCGCCGTCGGTCACGCGGCAGCCAGCCACCTTGCCGAACTTCGATGCGGAGAACACCTGCAGGACTTGTGCACGGCCAATCACGATTTCCTTTACTTCAGGCTCGAGCATGCCATTGAGGGCCTTTTCCACATCCTCGGTCATGCGGTAAATGATCTCGTAGAGGCGGATATCCACGCCCTCCTTTTCGGCGAGGCGCCGGGCAGAAACGTCGGCTTGCACGCTGAAACCGATGATGATCGCCTTCGACGAGGAGGCAAGCATCACATCGTTTTCTCCGATGTTGCCTGTTTCAGCGTACAGGATCTTGATGCCAATCTCACCCGCACCCAGTTTGTTCAACTCGGTTACGATCGGGTCGAGAGAACCCTGCACATCTGCTTTGACAATCAGGTTGAGCTCTTTTGCCTCGCCGGCCTGCACGTTTGCAAATAGATCTTCGAGCGAGACCTTCTTCTTCGCCTGCGCTTGAGTTTTGAATGCTTCCGTGCGTTCGGCGACGATCGTGCGCGCCTCGCGATCTGAGTCGACTACCTCGAACAAGTCACCCGCGGAAGGCACATCGCTCAAACCCATAACCGCCACCGGAGAGGATGGTCCCGCCTTCTTGACAGGCTTGCCCCTGAAATCGGATAACGCCTTGAGTTTTCCGTGTGCGGTGCCCGCCACAACCACATCGCCGGATTCAAGAGTTCCATTCTGGACAAGCAGTGTGGCGATCACACCTTTCGACTTGTCCAATTCCGCTTCAATCACTGTGCCGATCACCTTGCCGCCGGGGTTTGCCTTGATCTCCATGTTGTCGGCAACCAGCAGGATGCCCTCAAGGAGGTCATCGATACCCTGTTTCAACTTCGCCGAGACCGGGATGATCATTGTGTTCCCGCCCCACTCATCGGGCACCAATTCCAGTTCAGCCAGTTGTTGTTTGACCCGATCCGGGTTGGCATTCGGTTTATCCACCTTGTTGAGCGCGACCATGATCGGCACACGCGCCGCCTTGGCATGGGCGATTGCTTCGCGTGTTTGAGGCATTACGCCATCGTCCGCCGCGACCACAAGCACGACAATATCCGCGCCTTGCGCGCCGCGCGCACGCATCTGAGTGAACGCTGCGTGACCCGGTGTATCGAGGAAAGTAATCAACCTGCCTTTCTTCTCCACCTGGTACGCGCCGATGTGCTGTGTGATTCCGCCCGCCTCGCCTGCCGCCACATCGGTCTGCCGGATGACATCGAGCAGGCTGGTCTTGCCGTGATCCACATGGCCAAGAATGGTCACGACCGGGGGACGGTTCTTCAACTGCGCGACATCTTCCCCTGCGATCCTCTGACGCCAGAGCGGCACCTCGCCCGTC
This sequence comes from Anaerolineales bacterium, assembly GCA_035514655.1. GTDB lineage: Bacteria > Chloroflexota > Anaerolineae > Anaerolineales > Villigracilaceae > Defluviilinea. Next base: position 3,899 of record DATKAU010000022.1, on the reverse strand, counting down.
TCAGTCTTCACTTCCTCCACAACCTCAGGGACCGCCTCATAGCCGTATTCAGCCACCACAATCGCCGCGGTGTCAAAATCCACCGACTGGTTGATGGTTGCCATCACGCCGTTCGTCATTAATTTTTTGATCAGATCAATGGGGCTTTTTTCGATCTTTTGCGCCAGATCGCGCACCACAATACTGACAGGTAACTCAACCTTTTGATTTCCGTTGCTACTCATGGGACAACCTCCAGTTCTTCAAACAGGCAGACATCGCCTGTCTCTTATTCTGCCGGCGGCGCCTCCGCAAGTGGATCAAATACGTTGGGTCACACGCCAGCCGCCTGCCCCGCCTCGGCAGGCAGGGCATTCATAAATTCTTCAAGCCTCATCCGTTCTTCCGCACTCAACGTTGTCTTCAAGGCATGTGCCAGGGCGCCTTTCATCCCCCGCTCCCAGCATTCACGGCGCTCATGCAGATAGGCGCCGCGTCCGGCAAGTTTGCCGGTGGCATCCACCCGCACCCCTTCCGTTGTTCGCACAATGCGGACCATCTTCCGTTTGGGCAATATTTCACGGCATCCAACACAAGTCCGCTGGGGCACATGCTTCACACGTTGAACAGGTTGTTTCGACATGCTCCTTAAGTGCCGTCTCCTTCACGGGAAGGCACGGTTTAGAAAAACTTATTCCTCTTCTCCAAATTCGGCATCGCCGCGTTTGTGCTTCTTGCGGCTCACAACCTCGCCGCGTTCCTCATCCAGCACCAACTCGACGCTCTTCTTCTTGCCTTTCTTGCCCTTCTTTTTGTCCGCAGACTCTTCGTCCTCGGTAGCGCCTGCCTGGAAGATTTCAGGCTTCATCGCGAAGAGCTCATCGAGCGAGACGCCGTCCTTGGCGTGCTCATCCTCTTGCTCTTCTTCGACAACCTTTCTCCCCTCTTTCTTAGCCGCGGCTTGCTTCTCGGGCAGGGGTATTTCCTCCACCGCGAGCACTTCCGGTGCGGCTGCCTGCGCTACGGGCTGGGATTCAGCCTGGGCGACTGCCTCAGCCTCAGGCGGAGCAGGAAGCGCCTCGGGGAATTCGATGGCGGTAAGGGCCTCTTCGATGTTCTGCATCGCCTTCGGTCCGATGCCTGCCAGCCCGAGCACCTTGTTGGAATCGATCTTCAACGCCATCATCAGGCTTCCAACCGTATCGTACCCGGCTTCGACGAGAATATTGAATACGTGATCCTTGAGTCCCGCCTTCTCAAGCGGCATGCCGAATGCGGCAACCGGCACATCGGGGTGCGCCAGTGACGCCTCTTCCTCAGCGCGCGCGGCTTCCTCTTTGATTTGAATCGTGCGGCGTTCCACGCGGTCCACGAACTGACCGAGCATGGAATATTCCTCGGGTGTGACGGGGCGGGCCTCCGCCCTTTTGGCGAGGATCTCTTCAATTGCAGGGATCGACTCGACCGCATTCGGCAGGAGGGCGGCAAGTTCGGTGTCGTCTTTCAATTTCGCCACGGAATCGCCCGCAGCTTCAGTAAGGGATTTGATGTCGATGCGCCAGCCGGTCAGTTTCGCGGCAAGGCGTGCATTCTGCCCATCACGGCCGATGGCGAGACTGAGTTGATCTTCGGCGACCACGACTGTCGCGGTGCGGTTACCATCCAATTCGGTGGTGTACACGCCGTTGACACGCGCCGGGCTGAGGGCTTTCGAAATGTAGATAACGGGATCTTGATCCCATTGGATGATGTCGATCTTTTCGTCGTGCAATTCCTTGACGATGGCTTGAATACGCACTCCTTTGATGCCCACGCATGCACCCACGGGATCCACGCCCGCCTGTGTGGCAGAGACTGCCACCTTGGCGCGCGCCCCCGGTTCGCGCGCAATGGCGCGGATCTCGACCACGCCGTGATAAATTTCAGGCACTTCGTTTTCGAGCAGGCGGCGCAGGAAGTTGCGATGCGCGCGCGACAGAATGATCTGCGGTCCGCGCGACCCGTCTTTCACTTCCAGAACAACCGCGCGGAGGCGTTCGTGCACCTTGAATTTTTCGCCGGGGATTCGCTGGTTGGCAGGCAGTGCACCTTCGGCTTTCATATCCAGACCGACGGTTGTGCTCTGGACATTCGTTGCCTGAACGAGACCGCTGACGATCTCGCCGACCTGTCTCTCGAAGTATTGCATCTGGTTGGCGCGTTCCGCTTCGCGTATGCGCTGCTGGATGACCTGCCGAGCAGTCTGTGCGGCGACGCGGCCAAAGTCTGCTGGCGTGGTTTCGACAACCACCATATCGCCAAGCTGTGCCTCGGGGTTCACCTTTCGCGCTTCCTCGAGCAGGACTTCAGTTTTCGGCTCCTGAACATCTTCGACAACTTCCTTCTCAGCATAAACCAATACCTTGCCGGTATCGAGGTCTATCTTTGCCTCCACATGCTGTGCGGTGGACGCGTTGACAGCCTTGCGATATGCGGAAGCCATCGCAGATTCAATTGCCCCAAGGATGATATCCTTGGAAAGTTGTTTTTCTTCCAATACTTCGTTGAAAGCCAGGGCGAACTCGGTCTTGGTCATGCCGTTACTCCATGAACTCCTATTACAAACAGAAAAGTGGGGGTGAGCCCACTTTCCGGTGCGTGCTTCTCAATTCGTCGTGCATGGCTATTTTAGCACGAGCCTGAAAAACTGACAAGATATAATAACAGGGATGGGTATGCGGAATCTCGATAAAGCCGCCCTGCGCGGCGAGCCGTCCTACGTTTGGCGCGAGGGACAAAAACGCCGACTCAATATGATCGTCCATGCCGCCGGGGAACGAATCAAAGGCTTGATCCTCGAAAACGGATGCGGCGTGGGCATGTACGTGGAGCATCTCTCGTCTTATGGGGGAACAGTGATCGGTCTGGAGTACGATTTCGAACGCGCCTCCGAAGCGCGGACCCGCTCTCCCCGCATCTTCAACGCCGCGGGAGAATCCACCCCGCTTCCCTCTTCGACCTTCGACCTGATCCTCAGCCACGAAGTGATCGAACACGTACAGGACGACCGCGCCGCGATCTGTGAGATGGTCCGTATTCTCAAAACCGGCGGGCGCCTCGCCCTCTTCTGCCCGAACCGCGGCTACCCATTCGAAACTCACGGTATATACTGGAGAGGAAAATACTCCTTCGGCAACAAACTGTTCGTGAACTATCTGCCGCGCGCCTGGCGCGACAAAATTGCCCCGCACGTACGTGTCTATACGAGGAACGAACTGGTGAAACTCTTCGAAGGGTTGCCCGTACACTTCATCGAACAGTCGCTCATCTTCGGTGCCTACGACAATATCATCGCCCGGTTTGGCATCTTTGGAAAGGCGTTGCGATCCTTGTTACAATTCCTCGAACGGACGCCCCTGCGAATCCTCGGTTTATCGCATTATTGGGTTGTGGAAAAGACCGCCCCTGCTTGAAGATAGATCAAAATGAAAACCATCCTGTTTATCTTCCGCCTGATTTATGAGGCTTACTACGAATGGTCGCATGACCGCGCCGCACGGCTGGGCGCCGCGCTGGCATATTACGCGCTGTTCTCGATGGCGCCTCTCCTCGTGATCATGACCGCCATCGCAGGCTCGATTTACGGGGAATCCGCGGCAGAGGGGAGGCTCGTCAGCGCAATCACCGATCAGATCGGTCCCGACGCAGCGGTCGGAGTCGAACAGTTGATCACCGGCGTGTATAAAGCGGGATCGAGCCTGTTCACCACACTTGTCAGCGCGATCATCCTGATATTCGGGGCAACGAATTTTTTCAGCCAGCTCCGCGATGCGCTCAACACCATGTGGAATGTGCGCCACAAACCGTATAAACATTTATTTGGCGGGGTGGTCGAAATCGTCAGGGACCGGCTGCTCGCCTCGGTCATGGTCATCGTCCTG
>DATKAU010000021.1:0-2624 GCA_035514655.1 Anaerolineales bacterium | reverse complement strand
CCAGAACAACTTCACCAACGCGCTGACGCTGGTCGAAACCTCCGTCCGCGCGGGAGTAAAGCGCTTTGTCTTGTCGTCCACAGCCGCGGTATTCCAATCCAGCGACGAGCCGCTCACCGAAGAGTCGCCGCTCGGTCCCACGAACGTATACGGTCACACCAAACTCATGGTCGAGCAGGCGCTCGAATGGTATCGCCAGATCCACGGTTTGCGTTTCGCCGCCCTCCGCTACTTCAACGCCTGCGGCGCGTTGCCAAATCGCGGCGAGGCGCACCAGCCTGAGTCACACCTAATTCCGCTGGTGCTGCGCGTCGCGCTTGGGGAGAGTGATGCAATCAACATCTTCGGCACGGACTACCCCACACCCGATGGCACCTGCATCCGCGATTACGTCCACATCGCGGACCTGGTCACCGCGCACCTGCTCGCACCGGACGGACTCGGCGAACGAGATCGTATGGTCTATAATCTCGGGAGCGGACACGGCTACTCAGTACGCGAAGTGATCGAGACGGCGCGTCAAGTCACGGGACGTTTGATCCCGTCCATGGAGAGTCCCCGGCGCCCCGGCGACTCCGCCCGGCTGGTCGCGTCCTCCGATAAAATCAAACGCGAACTCGGCTGGGTGCCTCAGCACGACGACCTGCGCGAGATCATCGAAAGCGCATGGCAGTGGCATCGATCACACCCGAATGGGTACGAGGAGTAATCATCATGGACCTGCTTACATTTTTCGTTGTGCTTGGCGGCTGGATCTTCTCATTGTGCCTGCATGAATTCTCGCATGCGCTCGTGGCATACTGGGGCGGCGATTGGACAGTGCGCGAGAAGGGCGACCTCACCTTCAATCCGCTGAAATACACCCACCCGGTTTACTCGCTGTTGTTGCCCCTGTTGTTTCTCGTCATGGGCGGGATCGGCCTGCCCGGCGGGGCGGTGTACATCGAAACGTGGCGGCTCCGGAACGAATACTGGCGGAGCGCCATGTCGCTGGCGGGTCCGATGGCAAACCTGCTGGTGGCATTCGTTCTCGCTTTCGTGCTGAACACGACGACCGTTGGCTCCACAACGCTGGGTCCGGGTCTCGCGTTTCTCGCGTATCTGCAGATCATGGCAGTGGTGTTGAACCTGATCCCCGTCCCGCCGTTCGACGGGTACGGCGTGATCGGACCCTTCCTGCCCGATGGACTCCGCATGCAGGTGGCGCAGGTGCGCGGCGCGTTCATCTGGATCGTGTTCCTCGTGCTCTGGTTTGTGCCGGTGGCGGGCAGGGCTCTGTTCACGCTTGTATCTCTCATCTCCGTTGTGCTGGGTATTCCCGGAGGGTTAATCAGCACAGGGCTTCAGCAATTCAGAGTCTTTTAGACAAACCGGAGAATCAGCACGGCAGCCGAAACACGGCTGCCGTGATTTCATTCCGGTATCGAAAAGCTTGTTTTCAAATCCCTCGTCAGTGTGATATCGCTCACCTTCTCTCCCGTCTGTGACGAGACAAAATAGGTATCCTCCTCCAGCAGGGGCAATGACGTTCAAAAGTAGGTGTTGAAGATCAACCGGAAGGTGTTGACGGGCGTCATCGATGGATGCAGGAGTTCGTTGTCTTGATTCCCCGGCAGGAGGACAGCATACAGATTACTCGTACGTTCCCATAAACAGCCCGGCGAATCGATGTCCCACTTGAACATCAAGCCGGGACCGTGATCGCCCATTAATACAATGTTCGGTTGTGTTTCTGAATTTTCGAGGATGTCCTCAATCGTTTCGATAATTTTTCGATTGGCAAAGATCACCTGATTACGATAGCCTTCGCGGTATTCCTGCGGCGTACCCTGGTATTCATCCCCATCCCAGATACTGTAAGGTCTTGCCGGATCAATGTGGAATACACGGTCTGGATGTCATTGCTATATGATTCACGCGCCACATAAAAGCCGCGTTCATCCGGGCTCTTGAGAAATTCCGAATTATCGTGATTTTAAATCTGCTGGAGGATATCCTGTCTTCCATAGCCATCCAGCACGATGATGTAGATATCGGGTCGCCGACTCAGCCCGGAGCTGGACCTCCTCCGACAACGGGGCAATGGCTGACGCCTGCGGGCTGGCTTGCGATGCAAGCATTGCGCGCACGCTCCCGCCGAGGCGCACCAGTTGAAACAACAACAATAGGGCAAATACGCCGGTAAAATATGCGCTGAGCCGCGCCGGGTTGCGGATCGATACCCAAACTTTCCTACGGCTTCTCAAAAAGAATACAAAGGCAAGGGTTGGGATCAGAACAATGGCAATGAAATCCGCCGCCTGAGGTACATTAATCCTCAGAAGCCTGTACATTGATTTGTATGTTCACGGGATCTGAATTGTATCGCGGTGAAGGTCCGCTTCACCTTTACAGTCGCAAAAAGACATCCCCAAGCCGGCGCACGTGACGCAAATCGTTGGCATTAACACAGACTGTGACCTGGGCGTTACGGAGGGCATAATTGGGACGGTTGGTTTGGATCTGGTAGACGGTATGTTGGAATTGCAGGGTCAGGTTTTTAGAGAGCAAGCGGGTTTCCTGCCAGGTCAGGATCTGCGCCAAATCTTCTTTGGGGGTAAGCGGGCGATGGGCGTCTACGGTAC
>DATKAU010000020.1:0-6807 GCA_035514655.1 Anaerolineales bacterium | reverse complement strand
CATCACGATGATGACACCGTTCTGTGCGCCATATTCGAACAGCGATTGATCGAGGATCTCTTCCACCCGTGCCTGCAGATCACGATTAAGAGTAAGCACGAGTGTAGTGCCGTTGGGAACGCGTGGAATATCGATTGCCTTGTTAGGGTCGCGCGGCACCCACACCTGCACCGGGTTGCCTGCGAGCAGGTCGTTGTATTTCTCTTCGATGCCGAAGTAGCCGCGTCCGTCGCGCGTGACAAAGCCAAGCACGTTCGATGCTAGTGTGTTTTCAGGATAACTGCGCTGGAAGTGAGGCTTGAACGCAACCCCGTTCAGGCGCAGGTCATCGGCGTCTTTCATTTGTTGCAGGAGTTCCTGTAGCGCGGCGACCGTGTTCGCATCTACATAATCCTGAATCACCACATATTGCCACAACTCCGGCGACTGGGTTAGGGTGTTGTACACCTCTTCATACGTTAAACCGAGATAGGTTCCCAGGATGTAGGCAAGGGATTCGGGATCGCGCATATCCGGCAGGCTGACGCCCACTTCGTACACCGAGTGGTTGCCTGCCAGAAGGTGACCCTGCCGGTCATAGATCTCGCCGCGTTCCGGGTAAAAGGTGTGAAACTCGCCCGCGTACTGATCTCCCTGCGAAAGGAAGATCACCGCCCGCTCGCTGTTCTGAATGCGGATCATTTGCACCATGACCGCAAGCGCGATCAACACAAGCCCTGAAATCAGTATCAACGAACGGACGGCGTATTGCTGTCTCATGGCTAGCGCGGACCCCCGGATTTGATCCGTTCATCGAACCACTCGACCAACGACTGGGTGTATTCTGGCGGGAGAATCCGCTCCGCCTGGGTCACATCCTCCGCCGCAAGCAGGATCCCCGGTTCAGGCGCGACGAAACCCGGCACAGGGAGATAATCCAGTTCTCCGGGCTTGACGGGGCGGTAGCCGAGTTCGAGGGCGCGTTGCTGCATCATGGCGGTGGATGTCAGGTTTGCGCGCTGGGTTTCGAGATCGGCGTTGTCACGCTGGATGGTGGTGATCTCGAGCCGCAGTTCCTGAATCTCACGCCCGGCAACCGCGGCGCGCGCGGTCACGTCGAGATACAGCGCAGCAACCATTGCCATGACGATCAAGGCAAGCAGAAACGCGCCAACCCACTGGCGTTGGACCCGCCAGGGAGCTTGTTTGTACGCATGGATGATTTGTGTTGCCTGCATAACGACCTTTATATTTGGGCGATTGGTCGTGGAACGACGACTTCAGTCGTCCTTATAATTTTTCGGCAATGCGGAGTTTCGCACTGCGTGCCCTCGAATTATTTTTCGTTTCTTCTTCCGAGGGTTGAATGAGTTTTCGGTTTACCTCTTTTATGATCGCCCTGCGCTCAACTTCATAGCGTTGTTCGTAGGGCGGATTCACCAGATCCTTGCTTTGTTCTCTAAAAAAGTCCTTGACGATGCGATCTTCCAGCGAGTGGAAGGAGATCACTGCGAGCCTGCCGCCGGGTTTCAGGCTTTCCACTGCCTGCGGGAGAACCTCTTTAATGGAAGCAAGCTCATCGTTCACAGCGATGCGGAGCGCTTGAAACGTTCTCGTCGCGGGGTGGACGCGATCGCCTCTTCGTGGAGAAACCGCTTCGATGACAGCGACCAGCTCACGGGTGGTGCGAACCGGCCTTGCTTTGACGATGGCTCGCGCGATCTTCCGCGAGTCCCGTTCTTCCCCGAATTCGTACAACAAATCCGCAAGTTCACTTTCGGAATAACTGTTTACGATGTCGGCAGCGGTTTGCAATGCCTGCGGTCCGAAACGCATATCCAGTGGAGCATCGTGCTGGAAGGAGAAGCCTCGTTCGGGTGTGTCGAACTGCATCGATGAAGCGCCGAGGTCCAGCACGATGCCATCCACCGTATCCCAACCGACTCTATTCAGTTGGGCGGATAGAGTCGTGTAGGAGGCTTGCACCAGATGGATGCGATGTTCGTAAGGAGCCAAGGTCTCACGAGCAATCACCAGCGCCTGCGGGTCGACGTCGAGACCCAGCAGGTGTCCATCTGGTGCAGATGCCTCCAAAATGCCGCGAGCGTGACCGCCCGCGCCCAGTGTTCCATCCACATAGCGCCCGCCGCGATAAGGCTGCAACGCGTGTATAATCTCTTTGTAAAGTACAGGTTTATGTGCCATGTGACACGTAGGGCGGGTATTCCCGCCCATGCATGGGGCGAGATGACCTCGCCCCTACATCGAATTGTTCTTTGAAAGATCCAATGTGGAGAAGCGTTGTTCGTTGGCTTCCACATCCTGCAGTTTGTCCATCTGCGTCTTCCACTCAGCAGGAGTCCACACTTCGAAGTAGTCGCCCTGCCCCGCCACGGTGAGTTCGCCGCTTTCGATGCCGAGGAACGCACGCAGATTTTGCGGGACGAGGATGCGACCGATCTTGTCCACTTCAACGGAATATGCGTTCGAAAGGATGAGTCTTCGCAGCATGCGTGCGGATGCATCCGCCATATTCATGTTGTTGATGCGTTCATACACTTCCTTGAAGTACGCATCCGTCATCACCATCAGGCATTTATCGATACCCTGGGTGATGAAGGCGCCAGCCGCCAGCAAGTCGCGATAGCGCGCCGGGATCATCAGGCGCCCTTTGTCATCGAGATTGTGCTGGAACTGACCTAAGAACATTTGTGCTATACTCTCTCTTAACAGGTGAACGCCGGGAGTACCGGCGTTCATTACCACTTTCTACCACTTCTTCCCACATTATACGCCTTTCAAGGGAAAAAGCAAGTGGGTGTAACCACTTAGGATCTTCCCTCAATAGTCCTATTCAATGAATCAGCTGTTTAACCTCCTCGAATCGTCTCGCTGGAAGGATTACGCCCTGCTTGATAGCGGCGATGGATTGAAATTGGAGCGTTTCGGGAAGTATATTTTTATACGGCCTGAGTCTCAGGCGATGTGGAAACGCTCCCTCGATCTGGAGTGGAAGCAGGCAGACGCGATTTTCATCCCCACCGGCGAGGAAAGTGGCGGGCATTGGGATTTCAAAAAGAAATTGGATGAGAGGTGGGAGATGCGGTATGACCTCACCCCCCGCTTCGACTACGGCGCTGCTCCGCGCGGAGGAACTCTAAAATTTTGGGCAATGACGACTCCCGGCAGGCATCTCGGAGTCTTCCCTGAAGTTGCTTCGCACTGGGACTTTATCTCGGATCTCGTCCGAAAAGCGGGATCGCAACCAAACGTTCTCAACCTATTCGGCTACACCGGGCTTGCCTCCCTCGCTGCCGCATCGGTTGGCGCCAAGGTGACTCACGTGGACGCGTCGAAGAAATCTGTGGGTTGGGCGCGTGAGAATCAGGCGTTGTCCGGCTTAAGCGACGCGCCCATCCGTTGGATCGTGGACGACGCGTTGAAGTTTGTGCAACGCGAGGCGCGCCGCGGTGTGAAATACGATGGTATTATCCTAGACCCGCCCAAGTTCGGGCGCGGTCCCAAAGGCGAAGTGTGGGAAGTGTATAAGTCCTTGCCTGATTTATTCTCTGCGTGTCGCGAGTGTTTGAGTGATACGCCGCTATTCGTTGTGACAACAATCTATGCAGTCCGTGCTTCGGCTATCCATATAGCGCAGGCAATGGACGCTATGATGAAAGGCTTTGGGGGAAGAATCGATATGGGAGAACTCGTCACGCGCGAGCTAAGCGCGGGGCGATTGCTGTCACAGGCGGTGTATGCGAGATGGGCAAACACGTAGGGGCGACGCACATCGTCCCCTTGTGGGATGCGTGGCCTCTACTAATTACGGCTCGTCGCTTGCCTCAGGCTCAGGATGAATTCTTAATTCCAAATCCTTTAGCCACTCCAACGGCTTCTCCCACCGTTTGCGTGGATCGACGTTAAATAGTTTATCAGGCCTGTCCCATTTCGGTCCCGGCGGACCCGATTCATCTTTCAGCGCGCTCTTCACACCCCATAAGCCTTTATAGTTCACCCAATCCGGTTCGGGGTTCAACACCACCCGCCGCCACTCCTTCACCGAGGGACGCGTCACCTTGCGATCAGACATGACTCTCTTCAAATAACTGCTCGATTTGACGACCGGCTCACGCAGGTTCTCGCCCTGATAACCGATGCGGAATCCATCGCCGGAGGCGATCTCCATCGGCAGGCTGACCACGTAATGATCCGTCTCGTCGCGCAGATAGATGAAGGCGTCCTCTGCCAGGAAGTTGGTATGCTTCGCGGTGATTTCCTTGAGGGCGATCTGGCGCGCCTTCTGGCTCGGGTTGAAGAGCAGGAAGAGATAATGGATCAAGCCATCAACCCAGTAGATGAGACGCTGAACCAGGCCCGCGTTGTACAGGCTGGGCGAGCGGATCACCTCCGGTTTGCTGTAGTTCGCATGCGACCCGAGCGCCACATAGACAACGGGATGAGTCGAATCCCTTTCATTCTTATCCTTCGCCTTTATGACCTTGTCCCACATCTCGATGTTCCCCGCGCCGTGCTGTGAAAACAAAACCGCGTACGGCGAATCGTTTTTTAAGTAGACGGACGTCATTTCCCAGTCGCCCTCGTGATGGTTCATGCCGTTCGCCGCGAGACGCCAGTCGTTGAAGGCGTAGAAGAAGTGATATTGCAGGATCGTCCAGTTATTCCCCTCTACATCCTGTTCTCTCACAACACGAGCATAGTAAACAGGCTGGGGATCTTTTTTCAGTATTTCTTCGTACAGAAAATATGATTTGCGCGCGATGGTTTCTGTGGCAAGCGAGAGCATGTCCATGACGAGCCCGGGTCCCTCGGGGATGATCCGGTCGAAGATGAATTTCATTGTGCGGATGGAAAGGTAGAACAACAAAACAAGATAGATCGGGAACAGGATGAGATATTCCACCGTCAGGCTCACGTATTCACTGGGGCGCAGAAAGAACCAAATCGGAGCGGCCTCAAGAGCGATAAAAACCAGCACGGCGAGCGCAGCGGGGATGATCCGCAAACGGATGGTGGAGGCGAGCATGAAGAGAATGAGCGCGGCGATCAACGCCAGCACGACGGCAATTTGCACACCCATCCAGCCGAGGAAATACCACCCAACCCCCATCGCCACAGCCGAGAGGATCCCCAGCCACACCCACGCGTCCGAGTCGTACAACGGTTCGTTGATAAAGCGCAGGTAATACTGTCCGCCTTCGAGTTTGCCGATCAAGGTGGCAGGCGGCTCATTGATGTAGAACAAAAGGTTTGCCGCGCCGAGCGGTCCGCTGGGCAGGAGGTGGCATTGGTCCAGATAATGTTCCACCGCCATTGGGAAGAAGCGTTCGCTCTTCGCGAAGCGCAGGACGGGCTCGTATTTTTCGAGGAGATCATGATCGTTCATTATTGGGCAGGCTCCCTGCGCCGTCCCCGGCGCGGGATCAATCTAAAAACCGCCGCCGAAGACGGCGGCTTGAGCAATTTGATTATTGGAAATACTGCAACGCGAGACGCAATCGTTCGCTGGGATCGCCGGGTGAGTCTTTGGGGATGGATTGGATTGCGGACTGCGCCTCGACGACAGAGTAGCCCAGCGCAGTGAGAGCAGCGAGAACTTCCGAATCCGCATCTGACATCGCCGCAACCTGCCTCAGTGCGTCGAGGGGCTTCAACTTGTCCTTGAGGTGCAGCGCCATCTTCTGTGCAGTCTTCTTGCCCACGCCCGGCACACGGCTCAACAGCTCTGCCTCGTCGGCAAAGATTGCGCGCTGGATCGCATCCAGTGTCATCGTGGAGAGGACGGATAACGCCACTTTGGGACCCACCCCATCCACGCCGAGCAGCATGTTGAACAGATCGCGATCCGCCTGGGATTCAAAACCATAAAGTGTCAACGCGTCTTCGCGGACGACAAGGTGCGTGAACAAAAACGCGGCTTCGCCGGTTTTGACTCTCGCCCGAAGCGGCGCAGGGACGAAGACGCGCAGTCCCACACCGCCCACTTCGACGATCAGGGCGGTCTCTTCGATTTGTGAAATTTCTCCGCGCAGGGTGGCTATCATAGAGTTAATTTAACCACAGATGAACACAGATGTACACAGATGACTTATAGAAGGCTTCATAATTCTATTTTTAAACCCAATTCTTTTTTCATGTGCAAGAGTGCCTCAGCATTTCCAATCACATCATCCACAGGGTTATGAGTATGCTTTGTCTGTCTTAGATGTTTGAAATTCTTAGTGGTATCTCTTGCCAACCCTTTGTATAGTGACCCTAAATTCGTAGAACTGTGTCCGAAGGGATTTTTCCCCAGAAAGTGATGAAAGTAATAATTGACGAATTGCCAGTCAAAGCCATTGTTATCTGATATGAACATTGGCATGTCTTTACCGTTCGACTTGATCCAGCCATCAAATTTACTGATCACCTCCTTGGGATCATCAAACTCCAGTGTTTGGTCCCTCGTGAAACCGCTAATTTGAAGCCTCTCAGGAATCCAATTCTCGCTGATGGGGTGTAATTGACCGTAGAATGTCTTGTTCAAAGCATCGTCGACAACTACAGCGCCAAAACAAATCATGGAATAATCAGCGGGGATGGGACCATCAGTTTCTACATCCACCATGATATAGGTCATATTCTCTCCCTCAATAACGTTTGGTGTTCAGGTGAGTAATCGCGATCGCCAGCGCATCGGCGGCATCGTCGGGTTTGGGGATGGAGTCGAGTTGCAGGAGGGCGCGCACCATTTCCTGCACCTGTCTTTTTTCGGCATTGCCATAACCCGCCACGGCTTGTTTTACTTCCTTGGGAGTATATTCGAAG
>DATKAU010000019.1:0-3636 GCA_035514655.1 Anaerolineales bacterium | reverse complement strand
ACTTTCATTCCAGTCTTGCCGAGGTTGGTGTATTGCATGGGGACTCCATTTCGTAGTGGGGATACCCTTCGGGCACTCGGGCATCCCGCAATATCGGCGGATTAACAATCCGCCTCACGGATTAAAGTATTTTCAAATTTGCCAGACTTGCTGAAAGCCTTTTGATTCCAACACTGTTAAACACGACATCCACGATTTCGTCGTCGTCCTGGATCTTGCTGTCGAGCACGATGCCTTCACCCCAGGAGGAATGGTTGACGCGCGTCCCGGCGCGGTATCTGGCCTGGGTGACAGTGGCAGGCTTGCCCTGAGTCTGATACGTCTGCCATTTGGTCTCGGGGACCTGTCCGCGGATCCCTGTCCTGAGCGAAGACGAAGGAGAACGTCCCGTGCGCGTTTTACCAACGAGCAAATCCGCAGGGACATCATCCAGGAATCGGGAGGGGAAGGTCTCTTCTGCCGCGCCGCGTCCGCCGCGTTGAATGGAACGGATGAGATACAACTTGTCTTTGGCGCGCGTGATGCCAACGTAAAAGAGGCGGCGTTCCTCCTCCATGCCTTCGGGCTCATCGAATGAACGACTGTGGGGCAGGATGCCGTCATCAAGCCCGACGATGAAGACTGCGCCGAATTCGAGTCCCTTTGCGGCGTGGAGGGTGAGCAGGGTGGGTATGTTGCCTTCTGCGATGGTATCCTGATCAGAAACGAGGGCAATATTTTCGAGAAATTCATCGAGCGTGCGTGTGGAATATTCGAGCGCGAGCCGTTTCAACTCCTGCACGTTTTCCCAACGGTCCTCGCCCTCTTCAGATTCATCGTCAATGTATGCCTTGTAACCAAGGTCCTTGACCACGCGGTCGAACAGTTCTGGAACGGTGAGCGTTTGCGCGGCGATGCGCCATGTCCCCAACATGCCGCCGAAATCTGCGAGAGGAATCGCCGCGCGGCCTGTGAAGGATTTCCAATGCTGTGATTGGTCGCCGCGTGCCAGGTCGAGCAGAACCATGCCGGGCTGCATTTCGTTTTGGCGGGCAACCATATGTAATGTAGTGAGTGTCTTGTCACCGATGCCGCGCGGCGGAACGTTGATGACCCGGTCGAGGCTGGCTTCATCGGCGGGGTTGTGGACGAGGCGCAGGAAGGCGATGATATCCTTGACTTCGCGACGCCCATAAAAGCGCTGCGCGCCGACGAGTCGATATGGGAGCCGCGCCTGTAAAAACGCTTCTTCGATTAAACGTGACATGGCATTCGTGCGATACATCACGGCGCAATCGCCCGGTTCGAACTGGCGGGAAGCGACAAGTTGAGCGATGGTGTCCACGACGAAAGAGGCTTCAGCATAATCGTCGTGCGCTTCGTAGAAAAAGATTTTTTCGCCCGCGCCTCTATCGGTGAAGAGTTGTTTCGGTTTGCGGTTTCGGGCGCGGTTGATGACACCCATCGCGGCATTGAGAATGGTTTGCCGCGAACGGTAGTTTTGTTCGAGAAGCACGGTCTGCGCTTCGGGGAAGTCCTGCTCAAATCGTTGGACGTTGCGCCAGTCCGCGCCGCGCCAGGCGTAAATTGACTGGTCGGGATCACCCACGCAAAAGATATTTCTATTAATAGAAGCAAGGTGCCCAACCAGCGCGTATTGTGCCAGGTTCGTGTCTTGAAATTCATCCACCAGCACGTGGCGAAAGCGCTGGGCATATTTGTCGCGCACGGTTGGATTGTCTTCAAGCAACCGCGCCGTGTAAAGCAGGATGTCATCGAAGTCAACGGCATTGCTGGCGATCAGGCGCTTTTGGTATTCAGCGTACACGCGTTTCACCACTTCATCTCGATACGTCTGCGTTGGGTAATCGTCCGCGCCGATAAGTTCGTTCTTGGCGCGCGAGATCGCCGCGAGCACGCTGGCGGGGCGGTACAGCTTCTCATTGATTTTCATTTCTCGGATGACGTTTTTGACGATCCGCTCCTGATCGTCGGTATCGAAGATGACGAAATTTGATGCGATGGGCAGATACTCCGCCTCACGCCGCAGAATGCGCGCGCAGATCGAGTGGAACGTGCCGAGCATGATCCCCTCAATCGCCTGGTCGGGGAGCAGTTTCTTGACGCGTTCCCCCATCTCTTTCGCGGCTTTGTTGGTGAATGTGACAGCGAGAATCTGCCACGGGCGGACTCCTTCCTCCGCGATGAGGTAGGCAATGCGCTGGGTCAGGACACGCGTCTTCCCGGACCCCGGACCTGCCACGACCAAAACAGGCCCGTTCCCGGCTGTGACCGCGGCGCGTTGTTGCGGATTGAGTTTATCGAGAAAGGGGTACATAAGGAAGGGGGTGAAGGAGGGATGCGGAAAAACATCCCGCAGGATCTTCGAAGCAATTCCTGCGGGATGTGTGTACTTGTATCCCGGTAAGCGTGCCTACAACTGCGATGTACAATTCGGGCAGCGCCTGGCTTTGATCGGTATCGTTGTGTAGCAGTGCGGGCATTCCTTGGTGCTGGGGTCTGCGGCAGGGGCAGGCTTTTGCAGGCGATTCACTGTGCGAATCAGGAGAAAGATGGCAAATGCCACAAGCATGAAACTCACGATTGCATTTATAAAGAGACCGAAATTCATGGTCACTGCGCCGGCGGTCTGGGCGTCAGCCAATGTGGCGTACGGCTCGGCAGGCGTGCCGGCTTGCAGCACCCAAAACAGGTTGGCGAAATCAACCTTACCCAATAACACGCCAAATGGCGGCATAATAATATCCTTGACCAGTGAGTTGATGATTGCGCCGAAAGATGCACCGATAATCACCCCGACGGCGAGATCGATCACATTGCCTCGCATGGCGAATTCCCTGAATTCCTTTAACATCCCTGCCTCCTGAAAAATCAATGAAGTTGGAGGGATTCTACCGTCTGCGATAAGGGATGTCAACAAAGCATGCAAAGGAAGATCGCGCTGGATGTGAACACAGTTTCCCCAAACGGGGACAATACTGAGGTATTGCTCTACACAGTTCTTGAGGACTGTTTTTTGGTAAATCAGGTGCAGGAGACACGCTTCCGGAGAGTTACCGTTGACGCTCTCTGGGAATTGGGTATAATTACCCAGCGTTTTACCTGCACAAGGCAACACCAATCGTAAAATGCTTTCACAATATTCATGTATCCAAAGGTTGTTGCTCATGACCCAGATCCGATTCAATGGAAGGAGGTGCAAGCGGGAGGAGAATTAATTTTCTGTCAGTAAATTAAATGCCGTTTCAAAAAAAGAGTTTACGATCCAAATTTAACCCTTTGTAGGAGGAGAAATTCCATGTTTAAAAATCGCTTTAAGGCAGCCATTGGGCTTCTTGTCGTTCTCAGCGTTGTGCTGGCGGCTTGTGCCCCTGCTGTCCCCGCCGAACCCGTCGAAGTTGTGGTGACTCAGGAAGTCATCGTGACCGAGGTCGTTGAAGTTGAAGTGGAACGCGAGGCGTTCACCACCCCTCACCCGGTACTGAGTGACCTGAGCGTGCGCCAGGCTTTGGCACACTGCACCAACAAACTCGACTTGATCAAGTCCGTGTACGTGACCCTGACCCCCGAACAGCAGGAAGGTCTGGTCATGCACACCAACATCCCGCGCGATCACTGGGCGTACGCCGGTGATGA
>DATKAU010000018.1:0-4458 GCA_035514655.1 Anaerolineales bacterium | reverse complement strand
ATTAATGGCTATGGCCGGGTATTATTTTTTTGGGCTTTGTTTTTCTTCATTTGAGGACTGCTTAAGCCCGATCAATCCCAGAGTTGACGAAGCGCCATCTTTGATTAGGCTTATCCCTTAACCTCGCCGGTTTTCGGGTATTCCGCCAGGATCCTGTTGAGTTCTTCCTTTGTGGTATCCCTGCCGACATCGGTGTTGGAGAATTTTTCCGCGATCTTTGAAAGAGAGGCAAATATTGAATCCTTGTCGCCCACAACAGACTCAACTACATCTGTGATTGCATCACGCATGGCGGCGAGTTCCTGCTGCACCAGTTCGGAGGAGGCTTCCTCGGCGAGCGTTCCCAGCGTTGCCTTGAATTCCTCCACCACCTGATCCTTTGCCGAATCAAGCGCCTGGCTGGTGGCTTCAAGCGCGGCCTCGCGCATTCCATCCTGCATATCCTTGGCTGTTTCCACTGCCTTCTCCTGCAATTCGGTGGCAAGCCGGGCTTCGTCCTCGAGGCTTTGCCTCTTCAACACTTCCTGCATCGATTGGATGAATTCCACATGCTGCGCCCACAACACAGACTCGGAGCCATTGACCATCCTCTCGAACTCTTTGCCTTTTCGCGCATCTGGTGGGATGTTTTTCCAATGGTCGTACAGGACGGTAAGTTCCACCACCACCTTACTGTAGTTGCGGATGATCCCATCGTAATCATTCAGTTCCTGCCAGCCGATCATGGCGGCTGTGATCGCCGATGTCAGTGCAACACCGATGCTCAAATTTCCTCCAATGGCGGCGAGAATGGCGCCTAACCCGCCCATCACAAGGATGAAAATCACCATCATCGTGCGCTTTCGGATGTAGAAGTTAATCTTTTTGTTGTGCCAGTTAAATTGGTCCTCCAGACGCTGCTTGAAGTATTCCTCTCCCGTCATGTCATCAAAGCCGGAATCACCCTCGCCCTTTTCCGGATCATAGTATGGAGGGATCCGCCCATCATAGGGTTCGTATGAAAATTCGCCGCCCATTTTTTGATACATTTGCCGCTGTATTTCTGCCAGGTTTTTTTCGAGAATTTCATCCCGCTTCGCCTTATCCCGTATGGTGCGATAGAGGTAAATTTCCCGCTTGATCTCCTCGGCACCGGCACGCATCACCAGCCAGCTTCCATTTGAATAGAAGCGTGTGGCGAATGCCGCATATCCGGAGGCAACGATCGGGACAGCTACAAAAAATGCCTTCGAGATCAGCGCCGACAACGTATCACTCCGGTCGGCGAAGAAGGTGGTATTCATGATCGCGAACACCGTGGCGATGACGCTTAGCCAGAGTATGATTGCGCGAATTTTATAAAACCCACGCGTGCGCCGTTTGGCAGCGGCATCGAAAATCGCGAAGCGCGTCCAGGCGATATCCAGGATCGGGGTTCGTTCTGGTGATTCGTTTTCCATGGCTTTCTCCTCTGATGTTGGAATGACGTTCGACGATCCCGATTTCATGAATCTTCAGGCAGGTCGGGGCAGATCAGGCGGTAGGGTTCCTCGTTGAACAAGCCTGCCCAACGGCTGCGGCTGAGGTTGGTGGTCAGGCGCTGCCAGGCGAACGGGATTAATTTGTCGATAGTCACCGGCTGGACGACAGCCAGATCCCATACCCGTACTATTTTACGCGATACCGTGATTAAGTGCGACCCTTCTGGGGAAAAAGAGACGCTGGTGACCGGGTCGGTGTGGCGGATGCGAGTTCGATGCCTTCCCAGTCCACCCATGCATGTACATCCGCCTTGTCCAGCGAGTCGTTCAGTTTTTTGACGAATGCCTTGTCTTTGCGCGAATACGAGATGAAGACGCTTCCATTTGCGCTGGCTGCCTGCTCTGTCATGTACGTGCGCCTATCCGATTACCGCGTGACGAACCACGCGGCAACGTAGCCTTCTGTGCCGCCCGCGTCTTTTACCTTGAGCCACTGGTTGTTTGCGCCGACCTTGGCTTCGCCGCCCGGTTCGGAGATCGTCAGTTCGGTGCCGAGCGGGAGCCAGCGGATCAGGGTCGAATCGCTGACCACCGGTTGTTTACGGAAGGCAACCGCCTGCGCGGCGGTCTTCACTTTGGTGCCGCCTGTTGCAGCCGCGGGAGCCGCGCTGGTTGGCTGTTTGGCGATGGAACCGCCTGCATATCTGACATACCATGCGGCAACAAAACCCTCCCGATTCGAGGCGTCGCGCACTTTCAGCCACTGGTTTTCAACGCCGATCTTTGGGATGACAACCCTGGAGTCTTCAACGCTGACCAGTTGCTCCGTGACCGGGATCCGGCGGATCAATGTATTGGCAGAGATGACGGGTTGATTGCGCAGGGCGAGTTCTTCAATCGGGTAGAATAACAACGCGCCGGGGGGTAAGGCAGAGGCGGAAGGCGACAAGGCAGGTTTGGGCGAAGACGGAGCCGGAGCGGAGGCCGCCGCCGGCGCTCCGCCTTTGGTCTCAGACATATACCACGCGGCGACGTATCCCTGATCCCCTTTTGGATCCTGCACGTTGATCCACTTTCCGTTAACACCGAGTTTCGCCTTCGCGGTGGCTTTTGGCTCGAGGCTGGTGAGCTCGGTGCCTTTTAACATGCGCTTCCATAAGAAGCCGCTGGTGGAGGCTTCGGCGCGTAAGGCGAGATCATCCTCCGTTGCATAGAGAGTGTATTTTTCGGCAGGCACGGGCACTTTGGTCATTTTAGGCGGTTCGGGTGGTACAGCGCTGACCGAGTCAAACCACAGCACCGCGCTTATCTCTGAATCGATCCTCGCGCCGTTATATTTATAGCGCGTGGTGAGCAGCACTTCCTTGTCCGGTCCATCGCCGCTGTACTTGTACGGATCGTAGAGCACGTAGTCGCTGCCTTTTTTTTCCTTCACCAGCACGAAGTGTGTCTGTATGCCGGTCTGCTTGTTCCAGTCCACCTGCAAGATGACTGGTTTGCCCGCTGCGACCGCCGCGTCGATCTGAGTGATGGGCGCGGGCGTGGTCTCGCAGGGCTGCATGTCGCGGTAGGTGCAGTTGGGCCATACGAACGGCAGGACGCTGGGGATGAAAAATGCGCCTTGAAACCCGCCAGCCGCCTTCATTTTCTCATTAACCGTTTCGGGGGTCTCGTTGTAGCCGATGCCGTTAAGCATCATTGTGACCGAGGTGAGCAGGCAGCCCCAGCCGCCGATGGTTTCGGAGGAATTACCAAGCTTGGCGTTCTTCCATTTATCGTCGTTCTGGTAGAAATTCTGGGTCTTAAACATAACGGACCTCCCGGGCGGTGATTATTTTGAGGTAGGGTGTAATGGGACTTCAGTACTGAATGCGGAAATTGTACTCCAATTCGACTCGCCCCCAGTCCATCATTTTTGTTAAGTACGCCTCCGCGTCGCGCTCAGCCGGGGCTTAATCCCGAATCCCCATGCTTTTCCTCACTCACTCGCCGATCCTGAATCCCACCAGCGCGAGAGGTGTTTGTCTGGCTTGTGTGGATGATCGGCATAGTGCGACACATCGTTGAACAGCATCAACCGCGCGCGGACGGTATCTTTGAAGTCGAGGATGTTCAGGCAGGCGGGAGCCTGGTCAAGTCGGTCGCGGTAGCCGCGCGCGTCGAAGCCGAGCAGGCTGCTGATGAGCAGACGCAGGGTGGCTTTGTGCGATACCACCAGTACATTCCTTCCCTCGTGCGCCACAACGATCTCACGGATGACCGGCAGAGCCCGCGCCAGCACGCTCAAACCCGATTCACCACCCTCCGGCGCAAACGTAAACGGATCGGCTTCCCATGCCGCATATTCATTGCCGAATTTCTCCTCCACCTCGGCGCGCGTCAGACCATCCCAGTGACCATGGCTGATCTCGCGCAAGCTGTCTTTTGAGACAGGAGTTAGCTTATGGGGCGCGGCGAGAATAGTGGCTGTTTCCAGCGTTCGATCCAGCGGACTGCAATAGACTGCTTCGAGCTTGTCGTCCGAGAGGCGGCGGGCAAGGTGCTCCACCTGCGCCCGTCCCTCGTCTGAAAGGTGCACACGCTCCGCGTCGGAGCCTGAGAATCGATCTTCGGCAGTGAGCTGCGTGGCTCCGTGACGGACGAGGTAAAGTCGGGTGGTCATTTAAGAATTACTTCACATACCGGTCGAAGAATTCGATCGTGCGCTGCATGGCGGTACTGAAGTAATTCGAGATGTTGTGGTTATCGCCCTCGTATTTATACAGTTCTACGTATTGGTTGGCGTCGAGCATTTGGAAGTAAAGGTTCTCAGAAAACAATAGCGGCACATCGGCGTCCAGCGTGCCGTGATGCAATTGGATCGGTCCAGAGAGGTCAGCAAGGTGGGCATTGGCGGAGATCGAATTCCAGAATTCGGGGTTTTCTTCGGGCGAGCCGTATTGCTCCACCAGTGTCATACGCCATGATCCCGGGCGGGGAGTGGATGGGACAGTGGAAC
>DATKAU010000017.1:0-3841 GCA_035514655.1 Anaerolineales bacterium | reverse complement strand
GTACATGGCATTCTCCTTATGGGCAATCTACCTTCGAGTTCTATAACCCAGTGTACAACCTTTGGAGGCGGATTTCAATCGCGAGTTTTGACACATCTTAATCGGACAACTTGCCACCCGACTCCACAACGCTTCTTCCCATTCCGAGATCTGCCCGCGCCGCCTCAAAACGGCGCCTACCCCCTACCCCCTGACCTCACGCCACAATGTTTCGCGCCGCACCTGCCCATCCGCGTCGAGGGGCATCCCGGCTTCAAGTTTTGCCAACACCTCCTCAGGCGGATACGTTGACTGATCGTTTCGCATGGCATCATCCAACATTTCACGGGCAGATCGGTTCCCGGTCGCGTAGCGCGTATAGCGAGCTTCCTGCGCGGCGATTTCGGGACCCAGAGCAAAATTCAAAAACGCATGCGCCAGATCAGGGTTCGGCGCGCCTGCGGCGATCGCCCAGTCATCCTCCCAGATCTGGGATCCTTCACTGGGAACGACATAGCGGATCGGCACGCCCTGCGCGATTAACGCCGCGGCATCTCCGTTCCAGCCGAGCGCAAGACACGCATCTCCTGAGGCAAGCAATGGCTTGTAGTTCGTCTCGAAAGCGAGCAAGTGAGGTTGGAGATCAAGCAAATCGCCGCGCGCCTCAGCCAAAGCTTCGAGGGAAGACGCATTGTATGAATGACCGCGCATCTTCAACGCCGCGCCGATCACCTCACCCGGCGAGTCCAACACAGTGACGCGTCCGGAAAATTTATCGGTGAGTCGCCAAAAATCCTCCCAGGAATGTGGTTCTTCATAAATCAGATCTGTGCGATACATGAAACCCGTCGTGCCCCAATCCTTGATCACGCTGATTCGGCTCTGCGGATCATGTGCGCGCCCGGTTCGAAAGCGGTCTTCAAGGTGCGTGAGATTCGGCAGCTTTGTATGATCGAGTGTCAGCAGGTGATCCTCCGCCCCCAGCTCGCGCACCGCGTAGTCCGGCGGCACGAGCACATCCGGAGGGTTGGAACCGCTTTTCATCCGTTCGATGAGCTCGACCGCGCTCGGCACAATATCAAGGTTAACTTTAACGTCGAATTCTGATTCAAACTGCTTGATAGTCTGCGGATTGATGTAATCGGGCCAGGTGAGCAGGGTTAATTGACTGGTCATCATCTAATGTGCCCCAGTTTTTCGAGCATGCGGAGAAAATCGCGTTGCACCCAGCGTTCAACGATTTTCCCCTTCATAAAACGAAAAATATCCATACCGGAAAACGTCACTTTCCTATTAGACGGAGGAAACCCCCGGAAGGATCCGGCTTGCGTAGCGGTAAACTCCACACGCGCCACGACCTTATCGCCCTCAGCAATTAAATCCTCCCCCTTCGCTTGAATGTCGGGGAATTTTCTCAACATCACTGTACATGGGGATTTGAAATTCTCCAAGCCGATGCCGTGTGTGGCGTGATCGTGAAAATCCTCGACGATCATCTCGTCTGCCAGTTCGATCTTTCTCCCATTGACCAATTCATCGTAAAACGACGGATGACTTCCTTGTTCTTCTCCGACATACATGCTCCACGTCTCAGGTTTCATTCGACTCTCCTCACTCTTTCGGCGATCAACACGAGGGCGAGGGTGCCGATCATCATCAACACTGCCAATGCTATCATGATCGGCAGACGGCTGGCAAACCGCAGTTGTCCGTAGAGATAGACTGGAAAGGTCGGCTGTGTACCGGCAAGAAATAATGCCAGTGCAAATTCATCGAACGAGACCGTGAAGGCAGTGAGCCATGCAGAGATCATCGCCGGCGCAATCATCGGGATCACAATCCGGCGGAGCGTGGTGGGATAATCCGCGCCCAGATCCATCGCAGCCTCCTCGAGGCTTACATCGAACCCTGCCAGTCGTGAACCCACGATCAACAACACATACGGCATTGCCACTACTGTGTGCGCGACACCCACCGTCCACAGTGACCGGTCGATATCGAGGACGGAAAACAACAAAAGCAATGCCACTGCCAGCACAATGTATGGGACGATCAACGGCAGGACCGCCATCGCCACGAGCAAAGCCTTGCTGCGGAACTGATAGCGCATCATCAAAAGGCTGGTCATTGTACCGAGCAGCGTCGCCGCAAGACTGCTCCCGAATGCAACGATGATACTGTTGCGCGCCGAACGCAGGAGCGCCTCTGCCTCAAATAGTGTTTCGTACCATTCGAGGGTGAGTCCTTGAAGCGGGAAGGAGAGGAAGGTGTTCGAGTTGATCGAAAACAAAAACAGGATCGCAATCGGCAGGTAGAGCAGGGCGATCAATCCAAAAAAATATGCCTTGAGCGGGAACGAGTTTCGGCGGGCGATCATTCGAGAAGGTCCCTCAAGTTGATTAGACGTGTCGCCAGCACCACCATCACCAGCGTACCTGCCAGCATCACCATCGACATCGCCGCGCCAAAAGGCCAGTTGGCAGCTTTGGTGAAGAAGTCCTGAATGATATTGCCGTACAAAGAGCCGCGGGTACCTCCCACGAGCAGAGGCGTCACGTACTCGCCGACGGTGGGGATGAACACCATGAAGAACGCGGCGAACACACCGGGCAGGCTGAGCGGCAGGGTGACGCGTAAAAATTGATGAATGGGACGCGCGCCCAGATCCGCTGCGGCTTCGAAGAGAGAGGTGTCGATGCGCTGGAGTGCGGCGAGGATCGGGAGCGTGGCAAACGGGATCCACACGTAAATCAACGTGATGACAACGGCTGTCCGGTTATAGAGCAAAAACCGGAGCGGTTCCTCGATGAGGTTGAGGTAGATCAGGAAGGAATTTATCACCCCCTCGGTGCCGAGCATGATCTTCCACGCCATCACCCGTAATAGATAACTCGTCCAAAACGGGACAAGGAGCAAAACCAGATAGAAAGCGGCACGCTGTTTTCCTTGAAATGCGAGGAAATACGCAATCGGATACGAAAGAATCACCGCGCTGATCGAGATGATAAATGCGACGATCGCGGATATTCCCAGCAGGCGCCAGTAACTGCCCGTGGATGCCAATTTTGCATATTGATCAAGAGTGGGTCGCCACGCGCCAAAAAAGTCGCCGCGCATATCGGGACGAAAACTGAACGCGAACATCAACAATAGGGGAATCAAAAAGAACGCGCCGAGCCAGAACAGCGGCGGGAAGTAGAGAAACCAGAATGTGGCGCGGCGATCCATGCCTATCCCCGACCCCCACCCGGCCTCCGGCCCCCCCTCCCCAATTTCGCGGAGCGAAATTGGGGGAGGGACGGGGAGGGGGTCATGGTGCGGCTTTTACTTCAGCCCACATCGCCGTCCACGCGTCGCGTTGTTCGGCGGTGAGGTTCGGCGTAAAGTTGGTTGTCTCGAGGATCGTCGGATCGTCAATCGAGAAAGCCTCCTTCAAGGTTTCGTCGGTGATACTGTTCATAACGTCTTGATTCGCGTGACCATAATAGAACAGGTTGACCACGTTGTTACCGGTGGCTTCGGCGAGTTTCGCATCGAGGAACTTCAAGGCGAGGTCCATGTTCTCAGTCCCCTTGCGGATGCCGTACACGCCGACCCATGAGTTGCGTCCCTCTTTCGGGTTGGCATATGCCACGGGGACCCCGTTGGCAAGCAAGGTCGCGTATGCGCCCTGCCACGCATACGCCGCCCAGATATCGCCGCTGGTCATGCCTTCGACCAGTTCAGGTTCGCCAGCCCAATAAAAGAGATTCACATCACGCTGGGCAATCCATTCCTCCTTGATCGCAGCAAGCTGTTCGTCGGTGATGGCGGTTTCATCGTAGCCGTGAATGTATGAGGAGACGGTTACTGCACCGGGACC
>DATKAU010000016.1:0-5349 GCA_035514655.1 Anaerolineales bacterium | reverse complement strand
ACAGCTGCGGGTTCGCGCTGACAAGTTCGCGGACCGTCACGCCGTATTTGTTGGCGATGGTCTCAAAGGAATCTCCTGCGGCAACAGCGTGCTTTTTTGGTTTCGTATCCAGAGCAACAGGTTGCGCGCCCGCGAATTGATACAACTCCTCAAGCGTGCCGTTGAAGAGATTCATATCCACGCTGGCGTTGATGCCGTTGACGCGTCCCTTTTCGCTGTATTGCCAGAACGTCCACTTGAACCAGCCCCGGGGAAGATAGGGCTGTGAACCTTCGGTGTAATTGTTCGGGTATTGCGCCAGCCAGAGCGGATAATCCTTCGCCCAGGCTGGAGGTCCTCCGCCGGCTACCGAGAAATAATCCTGCAAAAAGAATTGACCCGAATAAATGATTGGTTTCTTGCTGAAGGCTGCTTCCACGAGATCGAGCCAGATCTTCGCCCGCTCGATCACTTTTTCCCTTTTCTGGCCATCATTGGTTTCGAGATCAAGTATCGGCGGAAGTTCGCCGTTGTCGTTTACTGATTTTACGTAATCGATGAATCGAGTGGCTTGTTGCTTTCCGTCCACGTTGGTGCGGAAGAAGTGATACGCCCCTCGCAAGAGTCCCGCCGATTTTGCGCCGGACCAGTTCGCGGCGAAGGTTTGATCCGAATGGAAATCTCCTTCCGTGGCTTTCACAAACACAAAACGCTGACCTGTGGCACGGACTTTTGGCCAGTCGATGCCTGCATCCCAATATGAAACGTCGATGCCGGGAACAGTCGCCATACACCTCTCCTCTTAGATTGTCAAGACGAGGCTAACACAAATCAATGACAAAATCAACCGGCCGGATAAACCGTAATTAATTTATCCCTCCCCCCGCGGGAACGATTATGGTATAAAAATTACATCCCTGCTGTGCTCGTGATGTTGCACCTTCCGTTTTGGGCCAACACCTTCTAAAAGGGTCTTTAACTCCAAAAGAAATAACGCGATAGGCCTGAGCCAAGGCGGCGTTTCTGGGTAGGGACCCACCTGCGAAAGCAGGTTCAAAACCTAGCAGCACACGGCATCGGCGGGGTATCGAATGTACGAGACCTCACAGGTCTGAAGACCTGTGAGGTCTTATTTGTTATGGGGATTGATGAATTGCCGTTGCCGCACGCAAACCCGATTCAAACGCACCCTGAATCCACGCGTGATACGACGAAGCGTGCTCGCCCGCAAAATGGATCCGCCCTTCCGGCTTTACAATTTCATCGTGAAGTAATGTTTGTTGACCCGGATCGAACAAAGCAAACGCGCCGCCCGCGAATTCATCGTCGTGCCACATCCACGAAGCACCCACTTCGAACTCCTTCACAATTTGCGGATGGATCTCCGCCACATCGTCGAGCGCCTGCACGATGCGATCATCGGGTTTGAGCGATCCCCATCTTTGCGCGTCTTCAGACCAGGTGTAACTGGCGAGGATAACGCCCCGCCCTGTTTCGCGTCCGTGATCGGGATAATACAAATTGCGGATCGGCAGATCGGTGAGCGTGCCGCCGCCGAAGATGCCATCGTCCTCCTCCCAGAATCGGCGTTTGCATTGAAACAGGATTTTTGCCGATGCATCGTAGTGCAACTGGCGGATCGCACGATTCTTGGCGCGTGAGAACGGTTTGAGCGCTTCCACGTGGCGCAACACGGGGAACGGAATCGTGATAATCGCGTAATCGCCTGTTTCGGTGAATTTACCCGCATGAGTTTGATAGTGAATTGTCACATCATCGGGTGATTGATCGATCGCAATCATCTTCGCACCGAAACGGATATTCTCTTTCAATTCAGGCAGGAAAGCATGAGGCAAGCGATCCGTTCCGCCCTGGATTTCAAGCATATTCGTATAGTAGTTACCTGAATCTTCGCGGAAGAGTTCCAGGAATGATGAATTCATAACCGATTCTTGATTCGCCAGCAGACCGAACATCTCGATCATGCCTTCAGACCAACCACATTGTTCCAGGAACTCGCGCGTGGAAAATTGGTCATAGCGCGACACAATTTCACCCCAAGCCGCATCACCATCTTTCTCCAACATGGTTAGCAATGGTTGAAGCGAATTTATATACAATTTCCCAGCGGTCATATCCATTTCATGCTCATGCACCTCGAACCCCAGCAGAGATGGATTAACATGGGCTTCTGAAGCGCGGATCTTTCTCCCACCGATGTAATAGTATGCGTTTGGGTTATCCATCGTAAAGTCAGTGGTGCCGAGACCAAACTTCTCAATGTATTCCATCGTCAACCGATGTGCACGGGGGATGCGCATCGCGCCAACCTCTGCATACAAGCCTTCGGTGAACGGATCACGAAGCGTGTATACGCGTCCACCCACGCGCTGTTGGGCTTCGAGGATGATCGGGGTGTGACCCGCGCGCTTGAGTTCGTACCCAGCCGAAAGTCCCGCGAGACCCGCTCCTATGACCACAATTTTTTTGGGCTTGCCATCTCCAAACTTTTTAACAATCCCCTGCTGTACAACTTCTACATACTCCTGAATGGTATGTGCAGATTGCATTAGCGCCTCCAAGTCTTAAAGTGTGTTTATCTTATCGAAATTCAACCCAAAAGACAACCCTTCGCAAGCTCGGCAATTTGATGCTTGACAAAGATCTGCCCTGCGTATACAATCGCCGCCATTAACAACTGAATATTCGGAGATTTAGCGGCTGGGTCTTCCATGTCACTGCGAGCGTTTTAGCGAAGCAGTCTCCCTGCAAAACATGAGATTGCTTCGGGCTGACGCCCTCGCAATGACAGAAGACTACGAGGTGGAGGTTCTGTCTCGCGAGAGACGTGCTAACGCATTCACCCCCTTCAAGGTGATGCGAAAAATCGGATTGATCAGCGGATGCCTCTGGAGTTTGTCACAAACTCCTTTCTCCCTTCCGAAGAAGCGCAAGGAGCGCAGAGTTTAAAAAAACTCTGTTACCTGCCCGAAAACCAGACAGCAATGTTTGGGACAAAGGGAGCGCAGGTGGCACAGGTGGATTCCATCTGTTTGTGTTTGGAAGGGCTGTCTTTTGTAATGCTGAGTCGTTAACAGGCATGCCCGTGCATGCCTGTTTTGTTTTTCCGCGCTGAGCGGAGTGCGAAGCACGTAGTCGAAGCGACCCTCGCCCTACCCTTCTTCCCAACAGAGAGATGGGACAACTCAGCAAGAATCGGGTCGGCAGAACAGGATGATGTTCATAGAATAACGTCAACAAAAGGAGAACCTATGAACACAAACCTCAAACAACTTTCCGACGATTACCTGCGCATCGAGCAGGCGATCCTGTACCTTGAAAACCATTTCAAAGACCAGCCGAGCCTCGAAGATGTAGCATCGAACATCGGGTTGAGCGAATATCACTTCCAGCGGTTGTTCACGCGCTGGGCAGGAGTCAGCCCCAAGCGTTTTCTGCAATTTCTAACCAAGGAAGGCGCGAAGGAACTGCTCAGCAAGTCCGAAAACCTGCTGGATACAACACATCAAGTCGGGCTTTCGAGCCTGGGCAGGCTTCACGATTTATTCGTGACGACGGAGGCGGTCTCGCCGGGAGAGTACAAGACCCGCGGTGAAGGCGTGATGATCCGCTACGGACTGCACGCTTCTCCTTTCGGGAAATGCCTGGTCGCTGTGACCGAGCGCGGGATCTGCCACTTTGGTTTCGTGCAGACGAGCGAAGGCGACGCGATCGACAACCTTGTCGCGGAGTGGAAAAACGCGCGCATGATCGAGGATCGTTTATTCACTGCACCGCTCGTGGAGCCGATATTCGACCTGAACTCACGCGGCAGGCTGAACATCCACCTGCGCGGCACGAACTTCCAATTGAAGGTGTGGGAGGCGCTGCTGCAAATCCCAAGCGGCGCGGTGACCACATACGAAGGACTCGCCGAACGTATCGGTCAACCCACGGCATCGAGAGCTGTCGGGACTGCGGTTGGGCACAACCCGATTGCGGTGTTGATCCCATGTCATCGCGTGATCCGCAAGGCTGGCGAATTTGGCAACTACCGCTACGGCGCACTGCGGAAGAAGGCGTTGCTGGCTTACGAATCCGCGCTGGGCGGAACGAGCCACCTGAGCGAAGTATAACGAAGGCGAAGGATGCGAGTGAAGTCGAAGCGTGGGCGTAGACGAAGGGCAAGGAACAAAAGGTGCCTCAGGTACCTGCGCTTCGACTGCGGACTTCGTCCTCCGCTCAGCGAGAAAATGGAGATGAATGAAAACAAAAATCTGGATTGCCTTGATCGCGTTATATATCGTATGGGGCTCCACCTATCTAGCGATCCGCTTCGCGGTCGAGACAATGCCGCCCTTCATGCACGCGGGATTGCGATTCTTGATCTCCGGTCTAATCCTCGTCATCTGGCGGCGCGCTGCGGGAGATGAAATGCCCACGCTGAGGCAATGGCGATCGCTGGCAATCATCGGCACGTTGCTCCTGCTCGGCGGCAACGGGCTGGTCGCATTCGCGGAACAACGTATTGCTTCAGGTGTCGCGGCGTTGATCGTCGGGACAGTTCCTCTTTGGCTGGTCATTATCGAAGCCCTGCGCCCGGGCGGAGTCAAACCCACGTGGCAGGCAGTCGTCGGCTTGATTATCGGATTCAGCGGCATTTACCTGCTCGTTGGTCCGTCTGAATCAACGGGCAAATTGCAATTCGATACGATTGGAACAGTCGCGGTGATCTTCGCCTCTTTTTTCTGGTCGATCGGGTCGATCTATAGCCGAAGCGCGGAATTGCCCAAATCCGCGTTGATGATGACCGGCGGGGAGATGCTGGCCGGCAGCGTTCCTATCTTCATGGTAAGTCTTGTGCTTGGTGAATGGCAAACGTTTGACCTCGCACAGGTTTCCAGCGAATCATGGCTGGCGTTACTTTACCTGATCACCTTCGGCTCGATGATCGGGTTCGTTGCGTATATCTGGCTGCTGCAAAATGCGCCAATCTCGCTTGTAGCTACGTACGCCTACGTCAACCCGCTGGTGGCAGTGTTACTGGGAGCCTGGCTCGCCAGCGAGCCGCTCACACCGCGCATCCTCGCCGCGGCAGGGATCATCATCGGGTCGGTGGTATTCATTAATTGGGTGCGGCAGGTCAAGGTCAAGACGGAACCGTTGCAGTCCGCGACGAGCGGAGAATAATTTCACCCATCTTGTAATCATGGAATCAGCCGGCATGCCGGCGAACTTATCGGAGTAAGCAAGGATATTTGGATTGAGCGAGGAGATCCCCAATCCTCGTAACGACAAAACAAAAAGGAGAAACAATATGGACGGCAAGGATTTAATTAAACGAGTAAAGGAAGATGGCGTAAAGTTTCT
>DATKAU010000015.1:0-9417 GCA_035514655.1 Anaerolineales bacterium | reverse complement strand
CACAGCCGTGTGCAGTACGACCAAAATGGACATGCTGCGCTCGATCGGCGCCGACCATGTGATCGATTACACCAAAGAGGATTTCACACAAAGCGGGAAACGTTACGACTTGATCTTCGGCGTCAACGGGCATCATTCGCTCACTGATTACAAACGCGCTTTGAACCCGGAGGGGATGTATATTTGCATCGGCGGTACAATGGCGCAGATCTTCGAAGCCATGCTTCTAGGTCCATTGAAGTCCAGTGGGAAGCAAAAATTGAAGGGGATGGGCTCGGCGCTACCCAATCAAAAAGATCTGGAGGCGATGAATAGGCTGATCGAAGCCCGGGCAGTCGTCCCTGTGATCGAGAAGCGTTATCCGCTCAGCGGAGTCCCTGAGGCGCTCCGGCATCTGGGTGAAGGTCATGCAATCGGTAAACTAGTCATCACGCTTTAAATACAGGAGAGTGAATCATGGAAGATATAAAGATACATGTGAAGATGAAGCTTTCAGCATTATGGGCGGCTATGATGTTTTTGTACATATATGCTGACATACTTTCATTATTTAGGCCGGGTCAGATAGAGGAAATGATCGAAGGGCGAATGGATCCTTTCCCAGTGACTCAAGGTTCGTTGTTAACAGCTTCAATATTGATGATGATTCCCGCTGGTATGGTTTTCCTATCCTTATCATTGAAGCATGCCGCGAATCGCTGGGCCAACATCGCCCTGGGGGTACTGTACACTCTTGTCAATATTAGCAATTTGATTGGGGAGGTTTGGGTTTACTATATATCCTTTGGCGTTGTCGAAATCGTACTTACTTTACTCATTGTTGGGTATGCCTGGAAGTGGCATAACTCTGAAAGTTAACTTTAATAACAAAGCACTAAATCAAGATGAATATTGAGAAAGCTCATGAAAGTTGTCGCGTGGAAAAGCCCGCCCCGGAGGTAAACCTATCATGAATAATAATCCGCATACCTGGCTGATGATCGGTCTACTATTTCTGCTTGCGGCGTGCCAGACACAACCCATGGTGATTAATCACGACCCGCCGAGCCTTTCTGTATCTTTCAGTAAATTCGAAGAGGCGGCGTGCCCAGTAGACGAAAACGGTAACGTGAATTGCGGCAGCGGTCATCCCCTGGGCACATTGGACTGCGATGATATCCAGGCACCGCCCGGCCTGTTCGGCGGACTTGACCCAGCCTACCCGATTGCCATCTGCCAGGTGGATGCCATCTATGGCAATTCAAGCGACGAAACAAAAGCCGAAATAGATGCCGGGGAATATTTCTATTATGCAGGCGGGTTGTCAGGCATATACATACGCTATGTCATTTTTCGGGATGATGAGTTCATCCTGCTGAAATCAGAGAAGGAGTTTCGGGATGTGTACGCTCCGATCGAATCGCCTGAAGAAGCCTTGAGTTACGTGCTGGCTGTAACAAACCTTTCAGCTTATTATGGCATTGCGGTGGATCCTGCTTCCGAATATGTCGTAGAAACCATCGAGGATACATTTGTCACTTCTACATCGGATGGGTACGAACTTCTTCTGTACTCGTATGCCGCGTTCGGGTGCGGACCGCACTGGACATCCGCAGTCATGGTGCATGTCTCAGGCGAAGGGATCATTCAGGAACTCAGTCGAACACAGGTGTCCAGGGATCCAAACCTGGATGATGTGTGTTTTGATTAAATCCTTCCGAGTGATGTTTCCATGACGCGCCCCATCGTGCAGGCAGGCAAATTACCGGGTGTGGAGTGCTCGATCATTTGGTGATTGGCCAGGGCAGGTGGGTTTAGTTGACGGAACGAGGCTTGGAGTTTGTATAAACTAAAGTTCATCGAACCAGCCGAAATGGAGGAGGGAACGTTACTCAATCCGTGATATGATTTTTCAAGTGAGTTGACATCAATCATCGCGCCTGGAGAATTTACAATGGATTTCTTTTTCAAAAAACGCAAAACAAACCAACCTAGGCAATCCAGTGTCTCGGCGGGACTTCCCAAAATGGGAGATGCCATACCTGAGTCGTTGAAAGCCCACTCCCGATTTATCAAGCGCGTGAATTGCAGTCAATGCGGCGCGCCTAAATCCTTGCCTTCGACAACCGCGTACATCTATTGTGATTTCTGCGGCTCGCTCATGGATTACGACTTCCGCATGGCGAATGCCAACACCAACGCGGGCATCACCAACACGATATATCACCGCATCATGCAGACGGTGCAGTTTCCCCTCATGCAAGCCAAGGCGCGGAATGACCGTGACGCGGTCCGGCAGATCTACAAGCAGGTATTCATGCAATGGTTGCAGGAGTGCCCGAATGCCGCGTCGCCGCGCGCCATCAAGGACATGGACTTTCGCAAACAACTCATTGATTATTTTGCCGAGTGCGCGGTGGTCAAGGATATGGATCCGCACCAGGCGACGCTTCAAACCAAAATGGACGGGTTGGTTGCCGCGCTTCAACGCATACCCACCCCCGGCGGCGCGTGGATGGTCGCCGGTCCGTTTTGGGAATATGCCGCATTGTTCAAACAGCAAATGGAGGGGACGTACGCGCTGATCCGCCAACTGGGCGTGCACAACATGGACCCGGATAAAGCTTCGGAAACAGTTGCCCTGCGCATGGAATATACGACCTTCTGCCAGGCCTGGCTCCCGCACCTCTCCGCTGCGGACGGGGAACGAGTCTTGAAATTCTACGGCTTGAATGCTGAATACGATGAGGTCAAACCGCATGAGAGCGAACAGCGTCACTGCGGCAGTTGCGGCTCGGATATCGAGGCGCTCCTAGGTGCGAAACAGGTGGTGTGCGAATCGTGCGGCTTCACCATTGACGTGAACAGTCAAGCCATCCCATGTCAAAAGTGCGGAGCGTTGTTATCTTTCCCGGTGTCGGCGAATCATGTGGTGTGTCCGTATTGCAGTACGGATACGCGGAGGGTGTAGTGGGTAGCGTTGAAAGAACGCGGCTTGGGGTTTGTGTGACATCCATAAACCGCCCTGTCTACCCTCATGGTGAGTTTTCCCTACGCGTCGATGTTGGAGTAAAATCAAAGCAGATTTAGTAATTGCGGTTTGACGGAGTAAAAAGCCATGACACTCGATGAAAAAATTCAACTGTACGCAAAAAAATTGCCACACTCATTTCAAGAAGAGTTGCTCGACTTTGTTAAATATCTACTGATGAAAGCCGAACAACAAGAGAAACAGGAGTGGACTTCACTGTCGTTATCATCGGCAATGCACGGCATGGAAGATGAACCGAATTTGTATAATATCTCTGATATCAAGGTGGCTTTTGCATGAAACAGGCAGGGCAGATAGTTGTATATCGTTTCCCTCAAACTGACTTGGAGGATGGTAAACTGCGCCCTGCCCTTTTGTTGGGGAAATTACCCGGCGAGTATGATGACTGGCTGATTTGTATGATTTCATCACAAACTCGCCATTATCTTGCCGAGTTTGACGAGATCGTGCAGTAAAGCGATGGCGACTTTGCAGAGAGTGGATTGAAAGTTGCCAGTGTCATTCGGGTTGGTCGTCTGGCAGTTGTATCTGGGGAAATTCTTTTAGGTGCAGTAAGTAAAGTTTCCAAAGAGAGAGTGAATCGCATAAAAAAGCATCTGTCCGATTGGCTCTCTGAAAAATAGGAACGAACAGCGTCACTGCGGCGGTTGCGGCTCGGATATCGAAGCGCTCCCAGGCGCAAAACAGGTGGTGTGCGAGTCGTGCGGGTTCACGATCGATATCAACAGTCAAGCCATCCCATGTCAAAAGTGCGGAGCGTTGTTATCTTTCCCGGTGTCGGCGAATCATGTGGTGTGTCCGTATTGCAGTACGGATACGCGGAGGGTGTAAGTGGATGTTGCTGAGGGAACGAGGCTTGGGGTTTGTGTGAAAATAAGTTGAACGTTCAATCGATTCAACGTCAGGTACTCCTCCTCACACCGAACTCCCGAAACTCGCCCGCCGGATTTTCCCACTCCACCGTTGACTCATCCACCCGCGCCATGCGCGGACCTTCCTTCATCGCTTCGATAAAACGTCCCACCTTGTCGCGCTCCCCCTCTGCCACTGCTTCAACAGTGTCATAGCCAACATTCCGCACCCAGCCTGCGACGCCGGTCTGCCGGGCGTAGTACTCGACATGCGCACGAAAGCCCACACCCTGCACGCGTCCCTTCACCCAGATATGCGCTCGAACGAGGTCTGCCATTTGATGATTCCTATCATCTCGCGGTGGGTGCAGATCGCGATCCATCCCTACGACGCATCGCGTTGAACCCGATGAACAGGGGGACTCCCAACACAACGCAAAGCAACATCAAATAGGGAAACATATCTCCAAGCGCCGCGCCCCAGGCGCCCTGCCCCAGCATCGCCTGCTTCCACATGAATTCGAGCTGCGCCAGAGAAGTGCCATATACAAGTTCAACGCCGCGGTCGCAGGTGATTCCATCTGCGTATGCGCGGGCAAGGTCGATCAGTTTGGAGGTGCCGTAGGAGGCGCGCAGGTAACTGGTAAACGATCGAGATTCAGCATACGCGAGAAATGTCGAATCAGGCTGGGGCGGGAAGGAGGCGCACAAGTCCGCAAGCGGGATCAAGGCATTACGCCCACCCGCATTCGACAACACGCGATCATACTCCGTTGTCGGGTTGATTTCGACAAGTGTCGCCATGCCCTCGCGGAGCCAGGCGGGCAGGTTGTTGTAACCGGCACCGAGGTGGCGGTACAACAACACGTGCATGAGTTCGTGCGGAATCCTCTGCTCCATGTGCACGCTTTGCTCGAGCCCCGGCTCGATGGCAACCAGCGACACACCGGACGACACATTGGCGTGACCCGCCGTCCACGGTTCGAGACCGAGGAATAAAAGATCGTTTTGCGAAGGATACACATAGATGTCCACCGGCTGGCTGAGATCGACGGGAAACAGTTCATTAATGGCGCGCAAACCCGCCAACGCAGTGTTCAGCGCGCTCTGCGCAAATGCCGCATCGCCTTGAATCCAAAAGACACGCAGCCCGTTCGATTCGAGGCTCTGCCAGGAAAAGCGGTTGTCATCGTAGCGCATGAAATAGGCTTCGCTCTGAAACAGGCTGCCGTCGCTCAGCGTAAACTCATAGTGCCAACGCACGGATGTAAACGGGCGCAGTACGTTCTGCCGCACATCGAACACAGCCTGCGTACTTCCGTCAGCGTTTATTGCCAACGGCTGGACGTGCCTGATGCCATGACCTTCGTCGAAGATAACAATCGAGGCGCCCTGGATGGGGATTGAGGCTTTGATCACGGCGAGGAAGGTGATCTGTTCCCCGAACACGTACGTTGCCCCGACGTTTTCCAGCGCGATTCCTCCCTGCGCCAGGACCGGTCTCGCGTTAAACAAGCCGGACGCGGCGACCGTAGCGATAACCAAAACCCGCACGAGAGTGAAATGGCACCAATCAAAAGAGACCCTTGATATAAATCTCAATGTCTTATCATGCTCTGTGTTTCTGTGGCTGAAAGACCTGATTATTGAGACAATCATTCCTGCAGGCATCATCTTCCCAAAAATACGATCAACGGAGTGAGGGTGATTGGGCTGAGCACCGTGCCAATGAACACAATCGCGGTGACGAGAGATGAATCCAGTTTGTATTCCGCTGCCAGGATTGTTGTATTGACCGCGGCAGGCATGGATGCCTGCGTGATCCCCGCCTGCCAGACCGCGCCCTGCATCCCGAGCCAGAGTCCCAGCCCGAGAGCGATGAAGGGTGCGATCACTAACCGCAGCGATACGCTCAAACCCACCCCGCGCAGGTTGTTCGACCACTGTACGCGCGAAAGTTCGATCCCCAACAGGACGATCATCATCGGGATGCTCCCTCCCGCAGCCAGGTCGATCGTACGCGAGAGCGCAACGGGAAGATCGATATTCAACACGTTGATCAACATGGCAAGTAATACGCCGTACACCGTCGGCACTTTGAGCAAACCGAGCAGGGCGTCTTTGAGGTTGGCATGCCCGAGTGATGCGAGAAGGATTCCAACCGTATTGAAAAGGATGGAGGTGGTCACAAAGTACAAGCCTGCGTATTGAAGTGCCGACTCGCCGAACGCGAACGACACGAGCGGCAAGCCGTAATTCCCGGTGTTGCCGAACATCGTAGCGATCAAAACCGCCATAAGGGCGGGGCGTTCGAGTTTTATCGAAAACCCGATGGCAAGCGTGATCACGCCCATGATGAGGATCAATACTGCCGTGAAGGCGACCACCGTCACCGCTTCGGCGAGCTTGAGGTCGTTCTGTATGAGCAGGTTGAAAACCAGCATGGGAGCGAAGATGTAGAACACCACCCGCCCGATCGTACGCGAGTCGATGGGCAGGAGTTTGCCCAGCGTGAAGCCCGCCCCGCTAAGAAGCAGGATCGGGAGCAGGTTTTGGGTAAAGGTGGAGGCGAGCAGGGAGAGGGACATGGGTTTTGAAATTCCATGCCACTCTGAGGGAGCGATGACCGCCACCGAAGAGTCTCGCAACTGGCAGGCACAGACCCTTCGCTTTGCTCAGGGTGACACGTCTATGGAAACAAAAAAGCCACGGGGATTATAACGTCTCCGTGACCTTGATTTACTACCTTGTGAAAAATCCCGGAGGGATGACACATCTTATCAACTCGTGACATCCCTCCGGGATTCCAGGATCAATATTCCAAGTCTACTTTTCAACACAGATTATTAATCTTCCTCATCATCCATCTCGGCTTCTTCAAGGTCGATATCCGGTTCTACTTTGAGCAGGTCGAAGCGGTCGAGGTCCTCTGTGAAGGCAAGGTTTTCAAGCGCCTCTTCGAGAAATTCGATCTGATCCTCGTCCTCAGTCTGATCGAGCAGGGTTTCGATGTAGGTGCGTGCGTCCTCACCGCCGATCTGCGAAAGCGACCAGATCATGGCGCTGGTCACATCGTCATCATCCTCCTCTTCGAGCATGCGGATCAGGATGGGACCCGCCTCCTTGAGGCTCAACTGCCCGGCGGCTTCGACGGCGGCTTCGCGCACATTGCGGTTCTCGTTCGGCAGGGAGGCGAGCACATCAGCATCCCAGCGGCTGTCGGCGGAGCGCGCCATCGCAAACAACGCACTTGCCTGCCAGGCGGGGTCGTCGCGCTGGAACGCCGATTCGATCAAAGAGACCACTTCGGGACGTGAGGAATATCCCAACGATTCGAGGGCACGCCGCCTCACTCTTGAATCGTCGCCGCCGTTTGCCACCTTGAGCAGAGCATCCTCCACCTGGTGATAAACATCCTCGGGGATCTCTTCCAGTTCGCCAAGATCGACAAACGCGCCCAGCACATTGGCTGCTTCAGAGCGGGTCTGCACATCGGCTTCGTTATTGAGGATATCGATGAACACGGGGACGAGTTTCACATCGTCTGATTCCTTCAACAGCCGGATGGCGCGACCGCGGACGGTCGAATCGGGGTCATCGAGGATCGCCTTGCCAAAGTCATCGAAGTTGACGAGGGTATCGCTTTCGGCGAGGGTTTCAAGTCCCTCGAGCAGGGTTAATTTGCGGCTGAGTTCGACGCGGGACCACACATCCTTGAGGGTCTTGAGTTCGAGATCCCCCATATCCGAAAATTGTGGCAGATATTTCTTCGGGAAGTCTTTTTTCTCGTCGAGCAGGGAATCCAAAACAGGCTGGAATGGATTGGGCTGTGTGTTCATTTACGGGGCAGTGAGGTTAAGCGGGTTGACGAAGTCCATGACGTTGACGTAGATCATGAAGAGCAGCAGGACGGTCATGCCCAGAGCATGGACAAGGTTTTCGACCCGCGCGGGGACGCGGCGCCGGAAGACCAACTCGGGCAGGAGGAAGATGATGCGCCCGCCATCGAGCGCGGGGAACGGGAAGAGATTGAAGATGCCGAGGCTGATCGAGAGCACAGCAACGATTTCGAGTGCAGGGATGTACCAATCGAACGGTTGTGATGCCGGTGCGGTCTCGCTGGCTTCGATGCCGCGTTCCACACTGACTTCCATGATGTCGTAAATACCCTTCAAGCCAATGACGCGGCTTTGTTCGGGTGTGAGCGACCCGCGAATCAATTGTGCGGGAAGTGAGAGCAGGTTGCGGACGATGAGATAGGTATATTGGGCGCCAAACTGAATCGTTTCACCCAGCGATGTGGGAGTGGTATATGGAACACCGAGCCCAACCCCGATCATTGCCCTGTCTTCCGTTTCATTGAATTTCGGTATGGCGGTCAACTGGACCTGCTCTCCATCACGTTCCATGAGGAAGACGACGGGCACGCCGTCGCTTGAATCGACGATGGCGCGCAGATCGTCATATGTTGAAATGGGTTGTCCGGTTGCTGAAATAAAAACATCACCGGATTCAAAACCGCCTTGCGCGGCAGGGCTTTCGGCAACAACATCCGTCACAAGCACGCGGTTCGTATCGGGGACACCGACGCGCGCAAAGATGAAACTGTATACGAGAACTGCCGTCAACAAGTTCATGAGCGGACCGGCGGCGAGCACCGCGAAGCGTTTCCACGGGTTTGCCGCGGCCAGCCCGCCCGGGATGTTCGGATCATTCTCCCCTTTGGGCCTGACAAAGCCTCCGAGGGGAAGCCAGTTCAGCGTGAAGCGCGTGCCCTGCCAGGTAAAGAGGGTGATCGCGCCCGGTGTGGGGAGACCGATGCCGAATTCTTCCACTTCGATCTTGCACAGGCGCGCAACAATGAAATGACCGAACTCGTGAATGATGACCATCCCGCCGAAGGCAAGGATGAAGATAATCCAGGTGATTGCTGTTTCGTTCATGAAGTGTTCCTTTGTAAAATTATTATATCTCCAATTGCACCGACGCTGCGAAGTTGTGAGATATTTCTAAGGTAGAATAAACTGAAAGTCCTACAAAAAGGAATCCTCCCATGTCTGCGAATTGTCTCTTCTGCAAAATCGTCTCCGGTGAAATCCCCGGCACCATCGTCCACAAAGATGACTATGCCACTGCCTTCCGCGATATCAACCCGGTTGCGCCGACGCACATCCTGATCGTGCCCAACCGCCATATCGACTCGGTCAACACGCTGGAAGCCAGCGATGAGCCGTTGATGGGACACCTGATCCGCGTGGCGGGTCAACTGGCAAAAAGCGAGGGGATCGATCAGACCGGTTACCGCATCATCTCCAACACGGGTCCCGATGGCGGGCAGGCGGTTTTCCATTTACATGTTCATTTGATTGGGGGACAAAGAATGAAGCACCCAATGGGATAATTGCCGTAGCGAACCTGCGTGTCCGCCCCTGAATATCATCGAAATAATTTATTTCAAAAAACCGCCGCGATACTGCGGCAGTTTTGATTATTGAAATTGCAAAGGGAGTCGCCAGCCGCAAATGAGCGCAAATT
>DATKAU010000014.1:0-4102 GCA_035514655.1 Anaerolineales bacterium | reverse complement strand
GAGGTGGTTGGTTGATCAGAGTCAGGCGCGGGCCTGGCGGGGATCGGGATTCCGAGCCGCTTGCGGATCGAATCCTTCATCGCCTCCTTTTCCGTCAGCACAGCGGCTTCCTTCGTCCTCTGCCAGAACTCCTCCACCATGCGCGCCGCCTGGTTGGGGTGATTGACAAAACCAAAGACGATCCTCCCAACGAAAGTGCGCACAATGACGTTGCCGTAATCGAGGATCCGCCCGAATTGGTTCGCCTCCACCCCCACCGAAACCACCATGCTCAACGGGGATTCCTGCCGGCTATCGTAAATGCCGATGACCTTCTCGAGCCAGACCACGCGCAGGTTGGTGACGATGTAATAATCATTACCCCAGTCGATTACGAGCCATGCGATCCACGCCGCGATCGCCAACAGGGACAAGCCGCCTGCGAATACCACAACGAACGTTCGCACGACGGTCAGCCAGGCATACAACAAGGCGAATGGAGCCAGCAGGGCAAACGCCGGGATGATCAATTTCTGATACAACACCAGCGGGTGCTTACGCGTCAGAAAATACACCACCTCATCCTGCCTCAGCCATTTGAACCTCAACCGCCCCGCCAGCTGGCGGCTACGCACGGCAACTGCAAGGTTATTTTGAATTTCCGGATGATCCTTGAATAATTTTTTAAAATTGGCGCGCGAGAGTATCAACAGGGATGTATCCTGCACCGCCGTGACCGTCGCAGACCGGCGGCGGTTCGAGACCAGCGCCAGTTCGCCAAAATAATCGTTCCTCACCAACAACGCCAGTTGATAATCCTTTCCATCCCGCCTGCGGATGATCCGCACACTCCCCCCATAGATCATGTAAAAGCTATCAGCCGGACCATCCTGTTTAAAGACCACCTCGCCCTCCTGGATGTTGACCTCCTCCAGTTGCTCCGCGACCACCGCGAAATGATCCTCCTCCAGCCCTGAAAAGATGTGGATCTTCTTCAAAAATGCGATGCGTGCAGGGGTATCGATGGTCACAGTTTTATTCTATCAAATTTCACGCACGAGAGCGCATCCATACGCGGGCGTCTCGGTCAATTCAGGCAGGCGATTCGCGAGCAGCGCGTCCACGGCTTCCTTCAAATAAAAGCGCCTCGCTTCGCGTTGACGGAAGGCGACGTCATCCACCGCCCCGTGATAGCGCAGGACGCCATCCCGATCCAGGACGAAAACATGCGGCGTGGATATCACTTCATATCGATCGGCGGTGACGTGCTGCGCGTCGATCAGGACCCCTGGGATGCCGCGCGCCAACGAAGCCTCCTCCACCCGTGAAGCGGATTCGTCCCGATTCGCGGCAATCGAGATTAGGTCCACCTTCCCAGACCACTCCGCCGTGAGACGCGCTGTGATCCAGCGATCCGTCCGTTCGGAGTGCGGGCACTCTGCCGACCAGAAGTTGACGATGACAATCCTGCCGCGGTAATCGCTCAGTTTGTGAAGATTGCCTTGCAAATCGGGCAACTCAAAATCGGGCGCGGGCTGGTTGATTTCCATAAAATTATTATATCGTAGGGCGAGGTCATCCCGCCCGAGGCGGGAGATGCCCTCCTGCATGTTACAATTTTATTAATGAAAAAATGGCAGATCTGGCTCGGGGTGTTGGTCAGCATTTTTTTTGTCTGGCTTGCCTTGCGCGGCTTGAACCTCGATGATTTTTGGGGGGCAGTGCAGAAGGCAAACTACATCTGGCTCCTCCCGGGGATCGGCGTGTATTTCATCGGTGTGTGGGTTCGCGCGTGGCGGTGGCATTTTCTGCTCAAACCCATCAAGGAAATCCCAACGAAGACCATGTTCCCGATTACAACGATCGGATACATGGGCAACAACATCTACCCGGCGCGGGCTGGCGAAGTACTGCGGGCGGTGATCCTCAAACGCAGGGAAGGGGTATCCATCTCCGCCTCACTGGCGACCATCATTGTGGAACGAATCTTCGATGGCGTGGTGATGCTGGCGTTTGTCTTTGTGAATCTGCCCGAACTGGCGGCTTTGACAACCGAATCCGGGTTTGTCGGAAACATCCAGCAAGTGGCTGTGATCGGCACGGGGATCTTTCTTGCCGCGCTCATTGCATTTCTCATGGCAGCGATGTTCCCGCAGGTAACCATGAAGGTAGCCCTGCAGGCGATCGGGTTTCTCCCGCAGCATTTGCACACCCGCGTCATCGGGCTCGCCAACCGCTTCCTCGACGGCCTCGCCTCGCTTCGATCGCCGTTGAACGTCTTGATGGTCTTTTTCACGTCCGTGATCATCTGGCTTTTGGAGACGGTGAAGTATTGGTTCGTCATGCACGCCTTCGATTTCACAGTCTCCTTCTTCGCCCTTATGCTGTTGAACG
The DNA here is from genome assembly GCA_035514655.1 of Anaerolineales bacterium. Lineage (GTDB taxonomy): Bacteria > Chloroflexota > Anaerolineae > Anaerolineales > Villigracilaceae > Defluviilinea. The sequence continues at coordinate 1,729 of DATKAU010000014.1, read as the reverse complement.
GATTGGTAAACCTTGCCACAACCATCCCCTCCGCGCCCGGGTACATCGGCACGTGGGAGGCTGTCACCAAGGCGGTGCTGGTCGCCTTCCTCGTCGATCCGGAGACCGCCCTCGGTTATGCAGTGGTCCTGCATGTCGCCTTGTGGTTCCCGATCACTGCGCTGGGCGCATACTACCTGGCGAAGGAAGGTATCAAGTGGAGCGATTCGCTCCTGGCTGAAACGGAAAAGTTGTGAATCAGCCTCAAGGGGTGGGTTATACTTGAATTCAATTGGTTGAGGAGCAACCAGAAACAAAAAGCATGGCACAACCCGGAATCTCCTCCAAAAAGAAATTAAAGGTGTTGATCGCCGACGATGTGCAGGAAACGCGGCGCAATACCCGACTCATGCTCGCCACCATAGACGATGTGGAGGTGGTTGCCATCGCGGCAAACGGCGTTCAGGCGGTCCAATATGCGGCGGAACAGCATCCCGATATCGTCCTGCTCGATATCAACATGCCCGAAATGGACGGGTTGAGCGCGTACCGCGAAATTGCAAAGATTCATCCCGAAACAGGCTGCATCATCATCTCGGCAGAAAAGGATGCAGCCACCTTCCGCCATGCAATCACCAGCGGTGTGCAGGAGTACCTGGTCAAGCCATTTACCGTCGATGAACTTGAGGAAGCCATGGGTCGTGTGCGCGTCCTCGTGGAGCAGGCGCAGAAGAGGCTGGCGCAGGATACCCAGGTCCGAAGACAGAGGGAAGCATACCTCCTGCAACTCGCAGCCGAATATTCCAAGAACCGACGAACCGACGACAAGGCAATGGAAGTCTTTGAGCAATTAGCGGAAAATCCTCAATGCGATCCGCGCTGGCTGCAGACGCTTGCCATGATCTACGTGGTAAGGCAGAAGTGGGGTAAGTTAAAGGTTCTTGCGGAGAAGATTGAGCAGAAAAACAAATAACAATATCGTCATCGTGAGTGAAATCGATACAGACCAAGGACCCCACCCGCTGTCGAAGAGATTGCTTACCCCTGCGGGGCACACGTCGTCGCCGCTTTGCGTCTCCTCGCAATGACAGATTCTCTTTGGAGCGTGAATGAAGATAGCCATCATCGGAGCGGGGTTTGGCGGGCTTGCTGCCGCATATGACCTGAAAAAAGCAGGGCACAAAGTCATAATTTTTGAATCAGCGGAGTACGCAGGCGGACTGGCTTCGGGCTTCAAAGAACCGCACTGGGACTGGTCTGTCGAAAAGTTTTACCATCACTGGTTTCAGTCAGACAGTTCGATGATGGGTTTGATCAGCGAATTGGGCTGGATGGACAAGGTGATCTTCCCGCGGCCGTTGACCGTGATGTATTACAAGGAAAAGTTTTATCCGTTCGACTCGATCCTCAATGCGCTTCGCTTCCCCGGCTTGGGCTTTGGACTTAACAAAATACGATTCGGCTTCGTGGGGCTGTTCCTGCGCCTGACGAACAACTGGCGCGCATTGGAAAAGGTAACGGCGGACGAGTGGATGATGAAATGGGCTGGCAAACAGGTCTATGAGCAGATGTGGAAGCCTCTGCTGATCGGGAAGTTCGGTCCGTTTTATAAGGATGTCAACATGGCGTGGATGTGGGCGCGCATCAAAGCGCGCACCACGCGGCTCGGCACGTTCGAGGGAGGCTTTCAAAAGTTTGCCGATCTGTTCGCGGAGAAACTTCGCGGGATGGGGGTCGAGATCCGGCTGGG
>DATKAU010000013.1:0-5998 GCA_035514655.1 Anaerolineales bacterium | reverse complement strand
CAGCACCTTCTTCTGCAGGGCGGGTGAGAGCCTTTCTAGACGCCCTATGTGACGCAGTTGAACGCCTTCCTTGCTGAGTTCGGCAAGTTCGCGGTCGATCACATCCTCGAGGATGAACATCAACCCCTGCACTTCCTCGGGTGGGCGCCCCCAATTTTCAGTGGAGAAGGCGTAAATCGTCAGGTATTTCACCCCGAACTCAACCGTCGCGCGGATCACGCGGCGCAGGTTTTCCGTCCCGGCTTTGTGCCCGGCAAGGCGCGGCAGGCCGCGTGAAAGCGCCCAGCGCCCATTGCCGTCCATGATCATGGCAATGTGGCGGGGGATGCGTTCCGGCGGGATGGTAAGAGGGGAATCTGTCATATCACTCATTGTCATTGCGAGTCTTCGAGAAGCAATCTCCCGGTTAATTTTGCGAGATTGCCACGTCGGGCTACGCTTCGTCTTCACTCGCCTATCGGCTCATTCCGCTCAGCGCGAGCCTTCCTCGCAATGACACCTCACACTTCCATGATCTCCACTTCCTTGGTTTTCCCCTGCGAGGCGATTTCTTCGATGTACTTATCGGTGAGCTTTTGAAGGTCTTCCTCGCCGCGTGTGAGATCATCCTCCGAGATCAGTTTTTCCTTCTCGAAATCGCGCAGGTCGTTGAGCGCGTCGCGGCGGATGTTGCGTACGGCGATGCGCGCCTCCTCCAGCCGGTGATGCACGTGCTTGACGAGATCGCGGCGGCGTTCCTCGTTAAGTGGAGGCAGGTTGAGGTGGATGACCTTGCCGTCGTTGTTCGGGTTCAACCCCAGGTCCGAGGCTTGAATCGCCTTCTCGATCGTCTTGAGCGTGGTGGCATCGAACGGTTTGATCGTGATCGTGCGCGGCTCGGGCACACCGATCGAGGCGAGTTGTATCAGCGGAGTGGGAGTCCCATAATATTCAATCTGCAGTCTTTCCACGAGACCGGGGCTTGCCCGCCCCGTGCGGACCGCGGCAAGATCGTCGTGCAACACTTGAATGGCGCCGCGCATGCGGGTTTCGGCGCTGCTGAGGATGTCTTTGATCACCAATGCCTCCTGAAAGGCTGAAATAATTTCGATGTCAAGGATACACCAAAACTACGAAATACGCTACACAACGCATAAGGCCGGAAGCGGCACGATGGATGAGTAATTTTTTACCACGGAGCTCACAGAGCGCACACCGTTCGTGCCGCGAACAACGGCGACACGCCGGTGCGAGACGGCAGATAAAAAATACAGAAAGACTCTGTGATCTCCGTGTGCTCTGTGGTGAATTCTTTCTGGTTAAGCCACGAAATCGGCCACTTCCTGAAGATCACCCGTGCACGAGCGTGCCGATCTTTTCGCCCTTGAGGGCGGCGATCAGCGCGTGGTTGTCCCACAGGTTCACCACCAAAATCGGCAGTTGGTTGTCCATGCACAAGGTGATCGCGGTGCTGTCCATTACTTCGAGGCGGCGGTTGATCACCTCGATGTAATTCAACTCATCGAACTTCTTCGCAGACGGATTCTTCTTCGGATCGGAGTCGTACACGCCATCCACCTTTGTCGCCTTGATCACCACGTCTGCATCGATCTCGGTCGCGCGGAGCGCCGCGGCGGTGTCGGTGGAGAAGAACGGATTCCCCGTCCCCGCGCCGAAGATGACCACCCGCCCTTTTTCCAGATGACGGATGGCGCGCCGCCGGATGTACGGTTCGGCTATCGCCCTCATCTCGATCGCGGACATTACGCGCGTGTATACGCCCGCGCGTTCGAGGGCGTCCATCAACGCCATGGCGTTCATCACGGTGGCTAGCATGCCCATGTAATCGGCTGTCGCGCGGTCCATGCCGCGTTCGAGACCCTGCTTGCCGCGCCACAGGTTGCCCGCGCCGATCACCACCGCCACCTCCACGCCCATGTCGTAGACTTCCTTGATGCGGATGGCAATCGATTCGGCTTCATCCACATCGATCCCGAAGCCGGTTTTGCCTCCCAGCGCTTCGCCGCTCAATTTGAGGAGGATACGTTTGTATTTGATGTCGCTCATGGCTCTCCTTTTTTTGATTCAGCCACAGAGCACACGGAGATCACTGAGAAAATCTCTTTTTTTTCTCTGTGTTCTCTGTGGCAGAGAATTATCACAGGCAGCAGTATAAAAATGACCAACCGTCTGGTTGGTCATTTACATCAATTGTTCAAACTCTCGCCCAGTTCCCATCGCTGGAAGCGGCGGACAATCACATTTTCGCCGATGGCGGCGACCGTCTGCAGGATCAACTTTTCCACCGTGATCGATTCGTCGCGGATGTATACCTGCCGTGAGAGCACCATTTCATCCTTGAATTTTTCGAGGCGGCCCTGCACGATCTTTTCCATCACGTTGTCGGGTTTGCCTTCCTCTTTGGCACGGGCACGGGCAATCTCCGCTTCGTGGTCGAGCACATCCGCCGGGATCTCTTCCGCCTTCAAATAGCGCGGCGCTGAGGCGGCGATTTGGAGCGCCAGTTCATGCGCGAGTTCGCGGAACTTGTCGGAGCGCGCCACGAAATCGGTCTCGCAGTTCACTTCCACCATCACACCCACACGCCCGCCGCCGTGCGAATACAACTCGACCACACCCTGCGAGGCTTCGCGGTCGGCGCGTTTGGCGGCGGTTGCCATGCCTTTTTCGCGCAGCCAATCCACCGCTTTTTTGAAGTCGCCGCCGCTTTCTTCGAGCGCCTTGCGGCAATCCAGCACGCCGGCGTTGGTGGCGGCGCGCAATTCCTTGATCATATCCGTCGTGATTTCCATCGATCCCATTCCTCTATTTTATTCCGTTTTTTCGCCTTCGGGGGCAGCGGCGGCAGGCTCAGCAGGCCTGTCAGGTTCAGGTTCAGCAGGCTTGTCAGGTTCAGGTTCAGCAGGTTTGGCGGGTTCAGCTGCGGGGGGTTCCACCGCAGCTTCCGTAACCTTGCGAGCCGCGTCCAGCTTTGCCAGCGTCGCTTCGCCGAGCAGCGCGTCATCAGCCAGTTCCTCGTCCACCTCAACAACCTTCGCAGTTTTACGAGATGATTTATCGGACCTGCCTCGGGATTCATCCACCGCAGGCTTTTCCTCCGCCTCCTCATCCTTGCGCGAGGCTTTGCCTTCGAGCACGGCTTCGGCGATCTTCCCCACCAGCAGTTTGATGGCGCGGATGGCATCGTCGTTGGAGGGGATTACGTAATCGATGTTCTGGGGGTTGCAGTTGGTATCCACCAGCGCCACAATCGGGATGCCCAACAGGTTGGCTTCGTGAATCGAAGCGTCTTCGCGGCCTACGTCGATCACAAAGAGCAGGTCGGGGCGGCGCTTCATCAAGCGGATGCCGGAGAGGCGCGTGGTCAGGCGCGTGATCTCGCGCCCGATCAGCAAGCCCTCCTTCTTGGTTAACCGTTCGATCTCATTCGTGTCGCGCATCTTCTCGAGACGCTCGAGTTCCTGCACGCGGGCATACATCGTGGACCAGTTGGTCAGGATGCCGCCCATCCAGCGTTCGGTGACGTAGGGCATGCCGCAGCGGGTTGCCTCATCGACAATCGTCTCCTGCGCCTGGCGCTTGGTGCCGACGAACAGCACCGTCCCGCCGTTTGCGACGATTTCGCGCACAACGCTAAAGGCATGCGTCAACAACTTCGACGTCTGCTGCAGGTCGATGATGTGGATGCCATTGCGCTCCGTAAAGATATACGGTTTCATGCGCGGGTCCCACTTGTTGGTGCGGTGCCCAAAGTGCACGCCGCTCTCAAGCAGGGCTTTCATAGGTATGACTGCCATGTTTCTCCATGCATCCCACAAGCCGACGCGTGGCGCAAGGGGCGCCAGCGTGCTGTGGATGAGTTTAGCGGGAATTTCTTACCCGCTCAGGGACGCTCAATGCCCGTCCCAGGCAAGATGTGTGGCGCACCTGTGCGCCACACAAAAATTATAACACAGGATGCTGGAACACACGTTTCCAGCCCCGCCGGTACCTGATCCTTTTCCCAAAGCCAGGGTCTCCCCGATAAAAATGCACATTCGGAGTTCCCCTCGTCTCCGAATGTGCATTTCCGCGTAGTGAGTTTTCCCAAAACTTCCTATTAATGTAGGGCTTGATTGATCAGGTTTTCCCAGATCTTCTTTGCCCGGTTCCGCAGTTTATCGTTCTCGTTCACCTTCTTCGTCGCATACATCACCGTGGTGTGATCGCGCCCGCCAAGCAGTTCACCCACCTGCGGCAGGGAGATATCGTTGTATTCCCGCAGGATGTACATGGCAATCTGGCGCGGAATGGCGAATTTCGCCGAGCGATTCTGTCCGATTAAATCTTCGACTCTAATCCCCGGATGTTCCGAGTCAGCAGCAACAGCCTCTAGAATCTTTTTCGGGTGGATATTTCGCTTCTGCGGCAACAGGTCTGCCAGGGCTACCTCCACGAGGGACGGGGTGAGGGAGGTCCCGCTCAGATCGGCATAAGCAAGGATGCGGTTCAGCGCGCCTTCCAACTCACGGATGTTGGAATGCACCCGCTTTGCGATGCTTTCCAGAATTTCATCCGATACCTGCCGCCCGGTGCGATCCGCTTTGGAGCGCAGGATGGCGAGGCGGGTTTCCAGGTCTGGCGCCTGAATGTCAGCGCTCAACCCCCATTCGAAGCGCGAGCGGAGCCGCTCCTCGAGCGTGACAAGCGATTTTGGCGGTCGATCAGACGAAACGATGATCTGTTTATCCTGCCCGTGCAGGGTATTAAACGTATGGAAGAACTCCTCCTGCGTCGATTCCTTGCCTGCAATGAACTGGATATCGTCGATCAACAGCACATCGATTGAACGGTATTTCTCACGGAACGCCTGTGTGGTGTGCGTCCGGATGGCGTTGATCATGTCGTTGGTGAATTCCTCAGAGGAAACGTACAGCACGCGCAGTCCGCGTTGGTGACAGGCATTGCCAATCGCGTGGAGCAGGTGGGTCTTGCCCAGCCCCACACCGCCGTACAGGAAGAGCGGGTTGTAGGCGCGCGCCGGTTTTTCCGCTACAGCAAGGCACGCGGCGTGGGGGAGGCGGTTTCCCGAACCGACCACGAACGAATCGAAGATATAACGTGGATTCAGGCTCACGTGACGCGCAACCTGCTCGGGTACCGCGACAGCGTCGGGCGAAGAGGGATGCGTTTCCTCCTCTTCGGTCTCTTTTTCGTTGCCCAACACAACAAAATGGACGGCAACGCTCCCATTCATCAATCCACCGAGCAGGCGGTTGACCGTGACGGCCAGGCGATTCTCGAGCCAGTCGCGCGCGTAAGCATTGCGTACACCGATGGTGAGGGCGCCATCCTGGTGTGAAATGGGTCTGGTGTCGCGCACCCAGGTGTCGAATGAGGCGCGCGGCATTTCCATTTGAAGTTGCCCGAGTACCGATTGCCATGCCTGTTCTGCGTTCATACCTGCTCCCTTATCGTGAAATAGCGATGTGAAATCAATCCGCGTGGTGAGCGGCTTGTTATTGAAATATGTTTTTGTTATGAGAAATGTACTTCAGGGACTTTCACGAAACGCGAGATGCGATTACTCCTCGACATCTTTATCTCAGCGCGGTGTCATTCTAGCATAAAAGATGGAAAGTACAACACAATCAGCCTACGCTAATTTTAAAACTTCGCTTAATTTAAGGTTACTTAATGTTAAAGATTTCATGCGTGAATAAAAGAATGACCAATCTTTCATAGAACACTCGTTTCAGCCACGTGCATCACACAAAGTTATCCACACCCCCATATCTGGGGGGTAGGAACGAAATCTGCTCATTTGCATCAGATGTGGAGTTGGGTTGTTAAAAAACCCGCTGTGATATCAATTCCATTTGCAAAGAATGGGACTCACGATCCAGTGATTCAATCTTAAATATTGATCAATTTGTATGATTCATGCCCGTTGTTGACGCGGGACCCAGACCAATACAATCGTTCCCTCGCCGATCCGTGATGTGATTTCCAAATCGCC
>DATKAU010000012.1:0-9854 GCA_035514655.1 Anaerolineales bacterium | reverse complement strand
AAGCAATTCGGTCATGAAACGGATCATTTCAAACGAGATGCTTCCCGAGCCTGTCACGACTCCCACACGGAATTCCGTGACGGGAACCTTTCCGGCGCGCAGGATTTCCCCGGTCTCGATGCGCGAACGCATATGGGGGGCAATATTTTCATTGGGGTCGGCGAGCCCGCCGAGGAAAACGATATGGGCAATGCCCGCCTCTGCCGCCGCGGCGGCAAACGCGCGCGCCGAATCCAATTCGAGGGCGATGTAACCGGGTCCGTGCGACATCTGGTGGATCAGGTAAAAAGCGGTGTGGACTCCATCCAGCGCATGGGCAAATGCCGAAGCGGAAGTCACGTCAGCCTGGACGATCTCGATTTTGTCGTACCAGCTCCTCCCTTTGAGTCGAAGCGGATCACGGGCAAGGGCGCGGACGCGATAACCGGATTCCAGCAACCGCGGGATGAGCCAGCTGGCGATGTATCCGGTGGCACCGATGACGAGGATGAGTCTATCCATCCTTGCCCCTCACGGATGTACTTCCTGAGGAGAGGGGAACCTGGTGTGCAAGCACATATGCGCGGCTTGCAATCCGGCGGATGAGACCATCGAAGAGGAACCGATGTGGAATCCAAAAGGCGTACCAATAAAGAAACCCGAAGAGGCCGCGCGACGCAAAATATGCGGTGAGGGTGAATAACGTTTTTCCATCTTGAGGGTCTGACTTGAATTCGAACCATGCCTTGCCGGGAAGTTTCATCTCTGCGCGCAGCAATAGGCGGCGATTCGGTTCGACTTCCTCCACGCGCCAGTAATCCAGCGCCTCGCCCACGCGGATCTCATCGGGGTGACGTCGCCCGCGCCGCAAGCCGACTCCGCCAATGGCTTTATCCATCCAGCCGCGCATGGCGAACGCCCAGTCCATGTACAACCAGCCGCGCGTGCCGCCAATCCCTGTGTAGGCTCGAAACACCGTTTCGGGTTCAAGGTCGAGGAGCATCTGCCGCGTTTCAATGAACATGCCTTCTTCGACGGTAAATGTGTACGGTTTGATGTCGCCCGCCACGGTGACGAGCGCGTCCGCCCAGCTTGTCTCAACGTTATCGCGCTGGATGCGGCCGAGCGCGAGGTGAATGGCAGTGCGGAATTCGATGGGTGTGATCTGCGGGAATAATTTCTTCGCCGCTTCATCCCGGACGATGAGCCTGGCGCGCAGACCTTCGATCAGCGGCAACACCACGCGCCAATGGATGGGCGTTGCCATGTGCACCCAGTAGGCAGAGAGAAGCGGGGCATTGATCGGCGTGCCGATAAGAAGGCGTTTGAATTGCCTCTCGTTGGCGTATTCGCGCAGCATATCGGCATAGGTCAGGCGGGTCGGACCGCCGATTTCTATTAACCTGCCAATAGAGTCGGGGGTTTTGATGGTGTCGATCAGGTAAGCCATCACATCGCGGATCGCAATCGGCTGTGCCTCCGAGAAGAACCAAGCCGGGCAGATCAAAAGCGGCAGGCGTTCGGTGAGATAGCGGATCATCTCGAACAACGCCGATCCAGATCCGACGATCATGCCCGCGCGGAATTCGGTCACCGGCACACGGCCGGTACGCAGGATATGCCCGGTCTCATGCCGCGCACGAAGATACGGCGACAGTTCAGAGGTGGGATCCACCAGTTCACCGAGATAGATGATGCGTTCAACCTGCATCTCCTCGGCAGCCTGGGCAAAGTTGCGCGCCACGGTCAGATCGCGGTCAGCATCGATCTTCCCGCCCTGCTTCCCATGGATAAGGTAATAGGCAACGGAGACGCCTTGCAGGGCTTCGGTCAGGGTCCCCTCGATGAGCGCGTCGCCTGTGACGACTTCCACCTTGTCCAGCCATCGGCGCCCGCGCAGGCGCGCCGGATCACGGACGAGCACGCGCACGCGGTAGCCCGCGTCGAGCAGGCGCGGCACGAGTCGTCCGCCCACGTAGCCGGTCGCGCCGGTGACAAGGATGAGTCTGGGAACGATCATTTTCACCACGGAGTCACAGAAACACGGAGATTTTTTGAGTCTCAGTGACTCCGTGTCTCCGTGGTTCAGCCCTTTTGACTATATTCTATCCTGTAGGCTTAATTCCATGCTATGATAAACAGCACCTATGCAGGCGGCGAATCCTCCCACATCGTTGCGTGAACGGCTCTTGACCCAGCCTCCGCTGATGTGGATTTCGCTCGCTTTCCTCGCGGGGATCGTGTTGGGGAGTCTCATCTCGCTCCCGGTTTGGATTTGGATTGGGTTTGCCCTTTTTTGTATTCTTCTCACCGTCGCAATTCGCATCTTCGCCGCCCGTTTTCATTCTCCTCTCTCCGGTGTTCTCCCATTTGCTTTCCTCCTTCTAACTTCACTCTCCATCGGCTCCGCCCGCTATCAGGCATCCGTCCCCGATTTCGACGCGTTCCACATCGCCTTTTACAACGACCGCGAGTATGACCTGTTGATCACAGGCACCCTCGTCGAACCGCCCGACTACCGCGATAGTTACACCAACCTGCGGTTGCAGGTCGGCGCGGTGGATACGGGCGACAGCGAACTGCCCATTGAGAATAGTTTGATGCTCGTGCGAGTCTCGAACAACCAGACCTTCGAGTATGGTGACGTGATCCGATTGCGCGGCAAGTTGAAGACCCCGCCAGAAAACGAGGACTTCTCGTACCGCGATTATCTCGCCGCAAAGGGCATCCACTCGTACATGACCAGCGCCGAAGTAACAGTATTGCCGGGGAATCGCGGAAACGTGATCGTCGCGGCGTTGTACGCCTTCAAACAAAAATCGCTCGATAATATTTATCGCATGTTCCCCGATCCCGAGTCGTCGCTGCTTGCAGGCATCCTGCTCGGCGTGGATACGGGTCTCACCCAGAGACTGCAACAAGCATTCAAGAACACCGGTACAGCGCACATCATTGCCATCTCCGGTTTCAACATCAGCATCATCGCCGGAATCTTCTTCGCCTTCTTCAGCAAATTCCTCGGCGACCGGCGCGGCGCGGCTGTCGCGATTCTGGGCATCGTCCTCTACACCTTTGTCGTCGGCGCGGACGCGGCGGTGGTGCGCGCCGCGATCATGGGGAGCCTCGCCCTCTTCGCCAGGCAGGTCGGGCGCAGGCAGGTGGCGCTCAACACCCTGCTGTTCGTCGCTGCGGCGATGTGTGTGGTGAATCCGCTCTATATCTGGGACGTCGGCTTTCAACTTTCGTTCTTCGCAACACTCGGCCTCATTTTGTATGCCACGCCGTTTTCAGAATTTGCAAACCGCATCCTCACAAAATATTTTCCATCGTCAGCCGCGGAAAAAACCGCCGAGCTTTTCTCGGAATTTGTGCTCCTCACACTTGCCGCGCAATTGACTACAATCCCCATCATGGCGTATCACTTCCAGCGCATCTCGCTTGTCTCGTTCATCGCCAACCCGTTCATCCTGCCTGCCCAGCCGGCGGTGATGATCCTCGGCGGACTGGCGGTGCTGCTGAGTCATGTGTGGATCGTCCTCGGTCAGGCTGCGGCGTGGATCACGTTTCCGTTCGTGTTGTACACGATCCGCATGGTGGAGATCTTCGACCGTGTGCCGCACGGGACTATCTTCCTCGGTGACGTCTCCATCTGGTTCACGATCCTGTTCTACGCGGCGCTTCTTTCGCTGACCTTTGGCTGGTCCGCTTTCAAAGAGCGGATCCAGGCCCTCGGGCAGAGTGCAGGCGCGGTCGGAGTCGGAGGCGTGATCGTTGTCGTGCTCGTTGCGCTGCTGCTTGTCTCGCGCGCGGCGGTAGCCATCCCCGATCGACTCCTGCACCTTACGTTTCTGGATGTCGGCTCGGCGGACGCGGTGTTGATCAAAACGCCTTCTGGCAAATCCGTGCTGATCAATGGCGGACCCAGCGTAACGATCCTTTCTGACGAATTGGGCAGGCGCGTCTCTGCGTTCAACCGCAAACTTGACTGGCTCGTTGTTGCGTCCACGGAGGAGGATCAGGTTGCCGCACTGCCGCGCGTACTCGAGCGCTACCCGCCAGTTCAGGTGTTGTGGAGCGGCAACGAGCAGGGATCGTTCTCCTCGCGCGTGCTCGACGAATATCTGACCCTGCAAGCCGCTCACACCACAATCGCGGAGAAGGATCAAATCCTCGATCTGGGCGATGGCGCAACCCTGCGTGTGCTTGCCGCGGGTTCGCGCGGATCCGTGTTATTAATTGAATGGCAGAACTTCCGCGCCCTCCTGCCGGTGGGCATGAGTTTCGAGGCGCTGGACGACTTGCGAAACGGCGCGAGCGTGGGACCGGTGAGCGTGCTCTCGCTCGCCGATTCGGGATACGCCCCCTCGAACCCGCCTGAATGGATCTCAAACCTGAACCCCGAACTGGTGATCCTGAACGTGGCGGCAGGCGATATCGATGGGCTGCCCGACGGCGAAGTGCTCGAGACAATCAAGGAATATTCATTATTGCGCACCGATCAAAACGGCTGGATCGAAATCACCACCAACGGCGAACAGATGTGGGTGAATGTGGAACGACAATCGGTTTCTTCAGGAGAATGACCATGAGCGAACTGACCATCACAACCTCTAATAAAGTTCAGAGCGATGTTTCGGTGACTGTATTGCATTTGAACGGCCACCTGCACGGAGCCACCGAACAGCAATTACTCGACCATGCGCGCCAGGCGCGCGAGGACGGGGCCGCGCATCTCCTGCTCGATTTATCGGAGCTGGAAGTGCTCTCCAGCGCGGGACTGCGCGCCATTCAAAATATTTTCAAATTGTTAACGCCGCAAACCGATGTGGAGACGATGCGCCGGCACGAGGGAGAGCCTTATAAATCCCCTTACTTTAAGATGGTCTGCCCCAACCCGCAGATCTATTACATCCTGAATATCACCGGCTTTGTGCAAAATATCCCCGTTTACAACAACCTGGATGAAGCGGTAAGGTCATTTGGCGGTTAATGTATTTAACGCCCTCACAAACGTATCGGCCATTTTTTCGATATTAATCTCCTCCTTCACAATCCGGTACGATTCCGCCCCCATCCTTCGCAGGCGCGCTGCATCAGACAGCGCGTCTTTCATTGTGGAGAGCAACACATCGAAATCATCGGGCGGGATCTGCCACCCGTTTTCTTTTCGTACCAGATCATCCTGTGTCCCGTCCCCTTGCGCAACGATGACGGGCAAGCCGTAACTCATCGCCTCCTGGACGGCAAGACCGCCGGTTCCCGGCAGGACGAAGAGGTCTGCTTTCGCGAAATAGGGCTTTAACTCATCCCCATGCTTTGATCCCACAAACTCCGCGGATGGGTAGATTTCCTGCGCCAGTTCTTCGAGAGCCTCGCGTTCCGGTCCATCACCGACGATCAGGAGCCGCGGCTGTGACTCGATTTCAGCGCAGGCGCCCAGCAATAGATCGATATTTTTTCGGAATTGCAATCGCCCAACGAACAGGACAACAGGCTGAGCCTGCCCTGACTGGCGAAGCCGTGTCGAAGGGTTGAATGTATCCGGGCGGACGGGCATATCCTGGGTCGGCGACGAGGAAACGGCATTGTGCGCGACGAAGAGATTATCCAGCGGATATCCATGTTTGGCATATTCCTCCACACCGCGGTTGCTGTAGCAGATCATCGCATCGAATTGCCGTAGGAAGGCAGCCCTCCCGCTCTCACGGATGCTGCTCACGGGCGGTGCGCCCAGCCCCCAGCCGATGACCGGTCTATCGCGTTTGTGCATCCAATTCACGGCTGATGGTGTGGAAAGATAACGCGGGTTGGCTTCCACGATCAAGGCATCGGGATTCCATTCTTCGAGCCAGTCGATCAAGCCGCGCTGGTAACAAAGATACAACGAGCCGCCGAAGAGATGGATGTTCTTACCCAAATGGTAATTGGTAATTTGTAATTGGTTGGTCGTTGTAATCCCTTCACTGGAACGAGGCAATCCCGTGAACAGGCTCATCCCTCCGTCACAGGCGGAGGCGAGCAGGTCAAAGAATGGTGCGCGGTAATTGGGGAGGACACGTTGTTGAACAGCAAGTTTTCCGGGGAAACCATTCATCGAATCGGCTCACATCTTGAAAAAATGACTGCATATTTGTCGCGGTATTGCTCGCACCAATCCGGCGATGATGCCGCGCTCTCGATCAATTGCGAATGAGATGCTTGAGATAGCAGGAGAAGGTTTACTCCATCTCCCTGCAACGACGATTCCCATTCGGCTGTAGCATGACTGACATCCTGATACTTCTTCATTTGCTCAGGCGGGAAAACAAAGAAGCGGGTATCCAACCATGTGGGACGCGAAGGCAGCGCAAATGCCAGATAACTCCCGAAGGCAAAATCATTCCAGATCGGTCCGGGCAGATCTGGATGTGCCTTCAACCAGTCCACAGCCGCAACCGGATTCGATTCGGGTGCGTACGCAGCTGGCGCTTCGGGCCACCAGCTTTCGCGAATCCCTGGCAGGTACATTAGTGCGAGAACGGCAAATAGCCCGGCAATACCGAAGTTAAGTATCGGCGACCCCGTTCTAGTGGATGAATCCAACTTTCCACGAGTGAGGTCCGCCAATGGCGCGGCAGTTATGACAGCCAGGATAAACAGACACCAGATCACATATCGAATGCCTGAAAATGCCAGCCAGCCGAAGCCCAGGAACAGGACCCATTCCATAAGAGTGAGTCTTTTGTTCGACAACGCGGCAACGGGAGCGATCAATAACATCCATGCAAAAAAGATGTTCAACTGCCAGCCCAAATTTTGCGGCGCGAACCATTCCACACTGAACAGTTGATCGGACGGCGAGCGCAGCATGAAATTCAGGAATTGCCAGTTCCCAAATCCATGTGGATTGATAAGAGTACTGATCATCATCAAGCCTAAGACGATCAACAACGATTTCCGGTTTCCATTTCCAAACACCAAAGTTGTCCCAGCCAGGACCAGTCCCAGTGCAAAAGATCCATGCAGGTTGGACCATAAGATCATCACCCCAGGCAGGATCCAAAGCGATTTATCCTTTCCCTGATGCCATTGATACAAACTATACAGACACAAGGCGAACAGAGGATAGGCAAATAACTGCGGGCGCACCTGCCAGTTATTCGTGCTGGAGAGTCCCATCACGAGAATGAGGATCGTCGCCAATCGCGGACCCGACATCTGCCGCGCCAACACCCACAAGGCACCAAAGGTCACTGCCAGCAGAACGCAGCGCAATAAATAGGTTAAGGTCGCGCCGCCAAGATCATAGGCCAGCCAGAAGATCACACCAGCCAGCCACGGCTGATAGATGACCGGCTTGCCTGCCTGTGTCCAGCTGATCGTGTCGATAGCAGGGACTGCGCCGTGGAGCAAAACTTCCTGTCCGACGCGCAGGTACCACCAATAATCCATCGCATGGATGGAAAGCAGGAACGAAAGCGCAACAAGAGGCACGATAGCCAGGCTGAGCCAGAGAACGTCATAACTACGTGAGGGATGTTGATTCATGGTTGGATATGCGGAGCCTGCCATGCTGGTGATTTGTGCACGTGGACGACCTTCCACGAGCCGTTCAATTTCACCATCACGCGACTTCATTGTGCGAAGCGACCTTCACCCCCTCCGCTGAGGCGGTGCTGATCAGGAGGGTGTAACTGGCAATCGCTGTATCGCCATGGTTTTGAACATGCAGGTTTGACAAATCAAAGCGCGTCTTCGTTTTGCCTATCACCTCCGCGCCGAAGACTGTGCCCCGCTCGGCATTCGATGACATCATGAATTCATGGAAGGGAAGCCCGTCAATGCGATGAGGCGTGATCCACCATTCATATAACGTCAAATCTTCCGCGGTCGTTTCATTGTATGTTTTTGTATCATTCTCCTGAATGGACTGTAAATGTCTTTTCAGGAAGGCGATGATTTCATCTGTCATGGTGACTCCTTTTCAAGCTACCTCGGTGGTTTCGATACGCGCCTTCGGCGCTACTCAACCACCGAGGTATTACAACAACACCTTCAAATACTCCTCCGTCATCCTCTCCAACCCCAACGCAGACTCCGCCCGCTTCCGCGCCGACGCCCGGAAATGATCATTGTCAATCAATACTTCTTCTGCCGCCTCAGCCAGTGACTGAATATCCGGTTGTTCCAGTTTCCATTGATTCGCGCCGTAGGGTGAAAGCCTGCCCGAACCATCTTGCACGATCTCAGAAAGCGAACCGGTGTCGAAGCCTACAACGGGCAGTCCGCACGCCAGGGCTTCGATCACCGAGTTCGGGCACGGAGGGTTCACCTCGGCAGAAAATAAGACATGCGAAGAACGCAATAACCAGGGGATTTGCTCGCGCGGAATCGCATCCAAAAACCGGATGCGCAACGCGCCCCGGTCATGTAATTTGTTTTGAGTGCGCCGATCTACGTTGCCTGCAATGCACAATTCAACTTTGAACCGGCGCGATATCTGTTCGGCAAGTTCTGTTGCGTGGAACAGACCGGAGTTCAACGCGCCGGTCAGGCTGCCCTCCACGATCAAGATGCGGTAGTGGCCGGAGGGACGTTCGTGCAAGCCATGAGGTGTATAACGATCCAAATCGACGCCGTTCAGGATCACCGATGACGGCGCGCGCGCCGCGCCGTACCAATCCTCCCACCAGCCCCTGACAAACTGGCTTTGATAAATGACTCCATCCGCCAGTCGCCTGCGAATGAACGAAAGGTTCCAGTTGCCATAGATCGCCCGGAGTGTGTAACGCAACCCCGCCCAGCGGGCGCGGTGCACCCAGTTCACGCCGTCAAGACGCTGCACGATCCTCTGTCCTCGGCGGCGGGTCCTCCACAACGGGATCAAATGCCTGGTTCCTGCAAGAACGAGGGCGGCATCCGCGGGTTCGCTCAGGTTGTTTGTTACGTCCACGCCGCGGGCACGCAGTCCCTGCTCGAATTTGAGCCGGAACGAGGCGACGCCGCCCATCCCTTCCACGCGCGGGAAAATGCATATGCGGGGCATGGGGGTATTATAATTGCCCGCGGAGATAACCCCGTATGGACATGCCCGATGTTGAATTCGTCTCGTTCCTGAAAGCGTATCCGACCTATCCCACCACGCATATCATCGACGATCTCCGCGCCACCGAATACGCCCGGCTCGACCTCGGCGGGCACGTCTATCTCGATTACACCGGTGGCGGGCTATATGCCGAGTCACAGCTGCGCCGCCACAACAAACTGCTCACCGAACACGTATTCGGCAATCCGCATTCGAGCAACCCCACCTCGCACGCCGCAACCCAGCTCGTGGAGCACGCGCGTGAATATGTGTTGAAATTTTTCAACGCCGATCCCGATGAATACCTCGTGATCTTCACGCCAAACGCCAGCGGCGCTCTCAAACTAGTCGGTGAGTCGTATCCTTTCGCAAACGGGCGCTATTTGTTGACCTTTGACAACCACAACTCGGTGAACGGGATCCGCGAATTCGCGCACGCGCGCAGCGCGCAGGTGACGTACATTCCTGTAGCGCTCCCCGACATGCGCGCCGACGAATCAGGACTCCGCCGTGAGCTGGCTCAGCCTTCGAAAAGCGGACACAATCTTTTTGCCTATCCTGCTCAGTCCAATTTCTCCTCTGTACAGCATCCGCTTGAATGGATCGAGGAGGCGCACAAATACGGCTGGGATGTGTTGCTCGACGCCGCCGCCTTCGTCCCCACATCCAGGCTGGATCTGGGCAAAGTGAAGCCTGATTTCATCCCCGTTTCATTTTATAAAATGTTCGGCTATCCCACCGGAATTGGCGCGTTGATCGCGCGCAAGCAGACACTGGCGAAACTGCACCGCCCGTGGTTTGCAGGCGGCAC
>DATKAU010000011.1:0-4670 GCA_035514655.1 Anaerolineales bacterium | reverse complement strand
GAACAACAACTCCATTCCGTAAATTAAATCGCCTCCCGAGTAACTCGGGAGGCGATTTTGCCATTTCACGGGGTAAACTCGTTGGGGACGAGGTTTTTGGGGTGAAGTCGTTCATATTGCCGGTGTAATAACTAAAATCCTCCAGCAGGGGATAAGACGTCCCGAAGTAATTGTTAAAAATCACGTGGAATGTATTTACCGGCGTGATCACCGGATACAAATCCTTCTTTGCCGCTTCATTGACGTAATAGGTGTTGAGGATTGACATCCGCCTTTGCGGCGTATCTAATTGTGGTACCCCGGTTGGACCGTGATCGCCCATGATGATGATAACAGGCGGAATATCCGACGTTTCGATAATCTCTGCCGCCGTCTGTGTGATCTGATCATCGATGAATTTGACGTTGGAGATATATCCCTTGACGGGTCGTCGGCCCACAGGAAGTCGCCAACGGGGGTAAAAATAAACGGCGAGTGCGGCACCAGCAGGTGTGCGAAGACGAACTTGGGTCCACCGCGCTGGGGCAGGCGCTTCAATTCATCCAGAATAAAGTAGGTCTGCTGGTAATGCTCGTAATATTCGATCTCCTGCGGGCTTTGCACATTGAACCACGGTAGCAGCTGCGGCATATCGAAGGCGATCCGCAAAAAGGAGGTCTGGATCAGCATGAAGTCGAATTCGCTCAAGCCGCCTGTCAGGTCCACCGGCCCGAGCAGTAACTGGTTGCGCGAGAGGCGTTGATCCTCCCCCAGTGAGAAATGCCCGTGCGATCGGTTTTGGAAGGTGATCAGTTCGTATCCCTGCGCGCGCAGGGTCTCTATCGCAAGGCTTGAATACAATGGGTAAAGCGTGGGTGTGCGATGATAGTCTGCCTGGAACGCCGAGGTTACAGAAAGATTTGTAACCGGGTAATTGCTCTGGGCGCATTCCGCCACGTAGAAACCCATCCCTTCCAACTCTTGCGTGAACGCGGAATTATCGTAGCCGAATGCCTCCCTTAGTGTGTATTCGCTTGTATGCGCGTCGAGCAGGATGAGATAGATATCGGGTAATAGCGATGTGTCTGTTCCTGTGCGGGCATCCTGTAAAAACGACTCCTGCGCCTTCCTTATTTCCTGCGCAGACCGGTTTTCCGCAATATCGTGACCCGCCGAACGGACAGCCGAGAACACGAACAAGAGTGCCCCCGTGGCTGTCAGGAAATTAATCGCGGCATCGGGGATTTTCAACCGCGTAATCACCAGCCAGCCTGCCGTCAAAAGAAGGACGGCATAGATCAAGATCAGGTAGCGGTGCCGGATCATATCCCCGGTTAGAGTCTCGATCTGTATGAAAACATGTCCATATGAAAAGAACGCGATGACAACAAGGGTTGTGAGAATTCCAGATTTTTTCCATTCACGTGTGAACAATCGGAGAAGAAACCAGACGATACATGCGAAAAGAACCGCCAGCAGAATCGGGCGGAGCAGCGCGGCGGAGTCCACAAATGTGATGTTATAGTTCCGCAGTTCGAGGATGGGGTAAAGTGCAAAGAAAAACGGATGAAGGCGGAACAATGCTTTTTTCATGCAGGGATCGATGCGTGAGGTGCGACCTAATCCGGTTGCTGGAAGGTAAGCCTGAAACCGCCGATGTATGGGCTGCCGTCTTCGGTCTGGCAGGCAGGCGCGGCGATGCCCGAAGCCACGTCGCTGCCTGCGCCGAGTTGCAGTGAATAGACAACGTCCGCTGTCATGATGAAGTCTGCATACCCATTGCCGAGCTCGGGTTTGAAGCCGGTGAAAAACCGGTCTTCACCGCCGCTCCACGTGATGCGGATTTCCATGCCCGGCATTTGTCTGCGGGTCGCGCCCAGTACGACCACCTGAAGCAAACCGTCGGGCAGGTTGACATCGCAGACGGTTTCCTGCAACGTCAATGAGAATGGCGCGCCTGCCGTCGGGATTGCCGTTCGCGTGGGGCGCAGCGTGGATGCGATCACAGCCGTCGGCAGGACCGGCTCGGGCGTTTCACTCGCCGCAGAAGGAGTATCGGTCTGGATCAGCTGGGGCGTGAGCGCAGCCGCGGATGTATTTGCCGCCAGCGGCGGAATGGTCGGGGATGGGATGGGAGAGGGAACAGGCGAGTTGATCAGGAACACTTCGCCCGTCTCGAGGGCGGAGGCAAGCGCCGCAACCTTCCCAGCCTCGGCGGGGTCGCCACTTGCGAGCATTCTCTGCGCCTGGGCGTTCAGCGCTTCGATCGGATCCGCATCGCCGAGAAAAGCGAGCCGCGCTTGTGCGCGGGCGATGTTCCCCGTCCCGGCAAAAGACGCTGCGATGGCCAGGCGGTATTGATCCTTGAAGTCGTCGCGCAGGGCGATCGGTTCCGAGTCGATCACGCGTACGGGGGCGATCAGCCAGGAGTACGCAAGACCAAGCGCCAGTCCCGCGAGAAGCGCAAGCAGGATGTCGAAGGGGATGCGCCTCACCGGATTCCGCTCCAGGCTTGCATGGCTGTGACGAGGTCCTGCATCATCGCGATATCGGCATCGTCGAACCCATTGAGGCGGGCGTATTCCAGGCTTTGGGCGGCGATGGAGGATGGCGACCCGGCGCCGAAGATTGCCAGTTGACGCGCGGCAAGCGCGGGGTCCGGGTTCGCGCGGTAGGCCTCGGAAACCATCAGAACGTAATCAGCTTTAAAATCGGAGCGTAACGTGTCGGGGGTGAGGTCGAAAAAATCAACCGGGTCGAGCACCCATCCATATGTGAGACCCATTGCAATTCCCGCGATCAATGAAAGGAGGATGACGATCCGGCGATTGAATTTCATGATAAATATCCGAGCAGGGAATCGGCGGCACCCAGAGACACTCCCTTACCGTTGCTGTCTTTCGACCCTGGCGGGGTTTGGCAGGCTCTGCCGCGCCGAGCCTGCCCGGACGTGGCAAGGATACCCGATGTGAGGAGGGGTGTCAAATGCAGAGAGTGTCAAATATCATGGGCTAACAAAGTCCATAATGTGTGTGGCATAATTTGGGAAGCGTTGCTTATGAAGTTGTCTGCTGTTGAAGGCAAAAACAAATAAGCGTAGAGCACATTCAAGAGCATAAGGAGACCGAGAAAAACAACGAGATTTGCGAGCGAGGCGAGCCAGATAATGACGGAGTTCGGCGTTATCGGCTTCGACAGAATACGTATCGGTTTTGCCCTTTGAAATTTCATATCTGCCAAAGTGATACCAAAGCCACGGGTAGGCATCAAACCCATCACTGTAGTACTGTTTCGCTTTCGGCGCTTGGTCAACGACAGCCTGGATGGCTTCTTGGGCGCGAACCCAGACCACGGCCCAGCCCAAAATACATCTGGTTTTGCGGTCAACGACGGTCAGAATGTAGATTCTGTTTTTTTATCACCGATGAACGTGAAGATTTCGTCCATTTCGGCTTCTTTGACTTCCTCTGGGACGGGCGCATTGGGCAGGGCCTCGGCTACATCCGTCACCCACAAAGAGACGGTTTGAGGTGAAACTTTCAAATGCCGGGCAATCCGCCGCAAGTTGCCACCATCCACATACATTTCGGCGGCTCGTTTTCGCAGGCTTGCAGGATAGCCGTGATGTTTCGGGTGGGGTGTGTACTTCCGCTGACAGTGCATACACCGATACCTTTGCGAACCTGCATCGGTTTTACCGGCTTTGTTCTGGCGCGTCGTTGCTTGGCAATTTGGACATTTTTGCATAACACTATTTTAGCCCATCTTTTTAGACACTCTCCAAATGCAGCGGTGCGAAAGGATATCGCCTCGGTTTAACAAAGTGCCCGCCACCAGGGTGAGGGGGGCACCCTAGTGACGGACAGCCATATTATACACATTTTTATTAACTGCGTAAGGGACGTATTTTCTTTCACCCTGCCGGCCAGCAATGAGGAGACATCCTTGCAAGGGGCAACAGCATTTTGCTTATTTTTCAAGTGACCGTCATCTTGAAACTGATTGCCATTTTGTGTTCCATTGATCCCCTCTTCGTCACCTGCCAGATGAGGCGAACTACCCAGCTCGACCAGATGGTGGGGTTTCAGCAGCCTTTCCCGCCGGGAGGGACATGCTCAAGGTGGCGATTCGAAGACGGTCAACTTTTTCAACCCGTATACGAATACCGTTGATCTCCACTTCATCACCAACGGATGCAATTTTGCCCAGGGTATTGACGACCAGGCCAGCCATCGTTTCAGCTTCATCAGAGCGGAAGCCAAAGCCAAAAAGTTCATTCACTTCATCTATCGTTACACGCCCTGCCAATTGCAGGCGGCCATCCGGGCGCTTCAAAATCTCGGGTTCTGTTTGATCGGGCAAGTCTCCGAAAACCTGTTCAAGCAAGTCTGCCCATGTCACCAGCCCGACTGTACCCCCGTATTCGTCTATGACAATGGCGATCTGCTGCCGGCTTTTCTTGAACTCTACAAGCAATTTATCGATCCTGAGCGTTTCAGGCACAAAAGCCGCCTCAATTAACAGGGGCGTGAGGTCCAGTGTTTTCTCATCCGCTGGCTGGTTGACGCCCGGTGCGTGTTGACCGTTGTTCCCGTCCACAACGATCGACTTCAATTCCTCCAATTCCTGAGAGAGTTCCCGGTAGTTCAGATGCTCCAAATCTTTCGAGCTGATGACGCCTACAATCTCAT
>DATKAU010000010.1:0-6048 GCA_035514655.1 Anaerolineales bacterium | reverse complement strand
CAGGATCTTTGCCATCAGAAAATGGCTCAACTCATGCAGGAACACGCCGGGAAGAAAGATCAGCGAGAAGATCCCCATGGTCACCCCCGGGTTGCGCGTGAGGATCAGGAATACCGCCTGAATCTCGCGATGCAAAAGCCGCTGAAGTAATATCAGCGGCACGAGCACCAAAACTAACCACACTAACCCCGAACTTTGCACAGCAGTCGGAACCGGTTATGAGGAGGGGGTCATACCTATATCCGGCGCGGCCGGCGGAGTTTTGCCTGCGGTATTGTTCCAAATGGCACCGCCGCCCGCACCAAATGCGGCATTCAACCCCACATTCACCAATCCAAGGCAACAGGCAGTCGCCAACTGCACAACCCACACCATTCCCGGGTCGGCGCTTGGCAGGCCGAAAGCCTGATTCAATGCCTGGTTGTTCGGGTTTTGCAGGACGATCGAATTGACCACAGAGGCGATCATTTGCCCAACGATACCCAACCCGCCTGCAATTGCGCCGGCATACGCTCCGCGCTGGACGTTGGTAGCGACAGTCTTTTCAAAAGCACCTGTCATATATCCTGCCGCGAGTCCGGTGATCAGGGGGACACACAGGGCGCAGAACGGGCTGACGAACGCCGCCACCAGCACAAACACAAACATGACTGCACCTGAGATCAAACCTGCCTTTAACATGTTGCTATTCTCCTTTGGATGATGCGGATGATTTAACAATCGACACAAACTCATCGGGTTTGAGGCTTGCCCCGCCGACAAGTGCGCCGTCGATTTCGGGCTGCGAGAAAAATTCGGAGGCGTTCGCGGCGGTAACCGAACCGCCATAGAGCACGCGGATCGATTCCGCGATGGATTCACTGAACAGTCCGCTCAATGCCGACCGGATGACCTGTTTCACCACGGCATTGGCGTTCTCTCCGCTGGAGGCTTTGCCGGTGCCTATTGCCCACACCGGTTCGTACGCGACGACGATGCGCGAGGCGGAGGCAGGATCCACGTCAGCGAAGCCGAGGGTGATTTGACGGCTGACCACCTCGTTTGTGAGTCCCGATTCGTATTGGTCCAGCGTCTCACCCACACACACGATTGGGGTGAGATCGAATTTGATCGCCGCGCGGAGTTTCCGATTCACATGATCGTCCGTTTCGCCGAAGTAGGCGCGGCGTTCCGAATGACCGATGATCACGTAATTACAGAATTCCTTCACCATTGCCGGCGCGAGTTCGCCGGTGAAGGCGCCCTTCTCCTCCCAGTGCATATTCTGCGCACCGAGGCTGATATCCGTTCCCGCAAGCATGTGCGACAACATTCCAAGGGAAGTGAACGGCGGGCACAATACTTTTTCGACTCCGGCGACCTCCCCCAGCGGTGCGCGCAAGGCAGAGACAAGTTCGCGCGCCTCGGCGGCTGTCTTATTCATTTTCCAGTTACCGGCAACAAAAGGTATTCGAGTAGGCATGGTTATTGGGGCAATCCTTGGAGGAGTTCCTCGGCAAAGACGCGGATCCACTCCGGCGCGGAGAGATCGGCGAGCAAGCCATTGAGGATGACGCGCGCTTCACCGGGTTTGTCGGTGAGTACGCCCATTTCGGCTTCGAGCAAAAAGGCTTCGTGCATGTTGGGCGACAGCCTCTTCACCTGGTTGAGAAAGGTGTTCGCGTCGTCCAGCTTCCCCGAATAAAATGCGTTGCGCGACTGCGCAATCAACGCGATGGGCTGATCCACCTGGGCGATCTTATCGAAGGGCAGGACGATGGGCGCTTCGGGTTTCTCGGAACCCTTATACATGGATTCGTGGAATGCATTCGTCAAGTGGTCCGGCACATTTCCATCGAGCCCGTAATTTTTTCTCGCCTGAAAATACATCGCCGCTGCCGGGAGCCAGCCTTCGATGGCGACATACTTATCGCCGGCTTGCGTATAAAAGTCTTCGTCCTCCGGTCCAACGATCCGGATCACAGTCGACAAGGTATCATAAGACGCGCCGGTCATGTCCGCGTTCCAAAATGCAAGCGCCAGTTCCAAATGGGCGTTGGGGTCGTTGGGATTCGCCCTCACCAGTTGCTGTGCAGCAACCACCTCGGGAGGCATGGTCGGTTGGCCGGGCTGGGTTGTCGGGAGCGGCTGGGTTGGAACTGCTTCGGCTTCCACAGTTGCGGTCGGACGATCCACAGCGGGAGTGTTCACAACGCCGGGTCCACCGCCAAGATTGAGCAATCTTGCAAACACTCGATTCTGCCGCCCGACATACACCACGCCCAGGCACAGGACAACAATCAACGCAGCGCCAACCCAAATGAACGGCGAACGATTCTTTTTCGCCTCCGGCTTGGGCGCAGCGACCTGAGCCTTCGCGGCCATTTTAGTCGGCTCGCTCGTCTTGGCGCGGGTTTTGTCAACCGCGGGGATCGCGAGCCGGGCTAAGGTCACCGAGGTGCCTTTCATCGGCACACCGGCTTCACGCCACGCACCTTTGAACGCCGCCGCCATTTCCGCCACATCGGCGTAACGGTCGGCGCGTTCCTTCGCCAGCGCCTTCAACAGCACGCGTTCCACCGGCTCGGGCACATCTGGATTGATCGATCGCGGCAAAGGCAGGGACGTGTAAATGTGATCGTGGATGATCGAGAAAGGCGTATCGGCGCTGAACGGCACCTGCCCTACAACCATTTCATACAGCATCACGCCGAACGAGTAAATATCCGTTCCTGCGTCAAGTTCTTTTTTTCCCATTGCCTGCTCGGGCGAGATGTATTGCGGCGTACCCATGATCATGTCTGAAGACAGTGTAGACTCACCGGATTGCGCGATGCGCGCCAGACCGAAGTCAGCAAGGTACATTTCGCCGTCGGTTGCGACAAGCACATTCGACGGTTTTATGTCGCGATGCAGGATCCCCTGTTTGTGGGCATACGCAAGCGCGGAGCCAACAGAATCAACGACTTTATCAATATCCTTTGTGGTCAGTGGACCAGCATTGAGACGCGCCTTGAGTGTATCCCCCTCGATGAATTTCATTACGAGATACGGGCGTTTTTCGTGATCGGCATAATCATAGACGGGGACGATGAAGGGATGTTCGAGTCTCGCCACCACCCGCGCTTCACGCTGGAAGCGCGCCGCAAATGTGACATCCTCCCCGAACGCGGGATGCAGGGCTTTCAGCGCCACGTATCGATCCAGCGAGGGATGATAGGCTTTGTACACGGTCGCCATACCGCCCTGACCCAGTTGTTCGATGATTCGATATGGACCGACGTTCTCGTCGATGTTGAAAGACATCCATGCTCTCCGCGTGCCGAGTTCAGCGAATTATAGCCGAGGGATGTAAATTCGGGATTGCCGTTCTGTAAATTGTCGGGGAATTGAAATAGAGAAAAAAACCTGACAGGTCTTTGCGAAGCACCCCGGAGTGAAACGAAGGGGCTGAGACCTGTCAGGTTTGAGTTACTTATCCATCAACGCCGCGACGCCGGGCAGTTCCTTCCCCTCCAGAAACTCAAGCGACGCGCCGCCGCCTGTTGAGACGTGTGTCATCTGTTTGGCAACGCCCGCCTTCTTGACTGCGCTTGCCGAGTCGCCTCCGCCGATTATGGTTGTCGCGCCAGATTCAGCCAGCATTTTTGCAAGAGCGAACGTGCCTTCGGCAAACTTCGGCATCTCGAAGACGCCGACGGGTCCGTTCCACACGATGAGCTTGGCTCCACTCAGGGCGCGTTGGTAACTCTCGAGCGTTTTCGGTCCTACGTCCAACATGCGCCAGCCTGCAGGTATCTTGTCCACGTCCACAGTCTGGGTGTTCGCATCCTCCGCGAATTTGTCCGCAATGACAGCATCCACGGGCAGGACCAGTTTCGCGCCGGAATGTTCGAGGATCTTTTTCGCGTTTTCGAGTGACCCCTCTTCGACGAGACTATCCTGCATGTTCAGTCCCTGTGCCGCAAGGAAAGTGTTCGCCATGCCGCCGCCGATGATCAACTTGTCGCATTTGGCGAGCAGGGATTCGACCACGAGGATCTTGTCGCTGATCTTTGCGCCACCGAGGATCGCAATGTAGGGATGCCCGGGGTTCGCCACCGCGCGCCCGAGGTATTCGAGTTCCTGTTCCATCAGAAAACCTGAGACCGCAGGCAGGAAGCGGGCGATCCCTTCCGTGGAGGCATGGGCGCGATGCGCCGAGCCGAACGCGTCGTTAACATACACGTCCGCCAGCAACGCCATCTGCTGTGCGAGTTCGGGATCGTTTTTCTCCTCACCTGCGTGGAAGCGCGTATTTTCGAGCATGAGCACTTCACCGGGTTTTAATTCCTTCGCCATTTTCTCGACATCGGGTCCGACACAATCGGGAGCCATCTTTACAGGAGTCCCCAACAGCGAAGATAAAACTTCCGAAGCGGCGCGCAGGCTGAATTCCGCTCTGAGCGTAGACGAAGAGTCCGGGCCACCCTTGGGGCGTCCGAGATGACTCGCCAGCAGGAGCGACGCGCCCTGATCGAGACAATATTGAATCGTCGGCAGTGCGGCGCGGATGCGTTTATCGTCGGTGACCTTACCGTCCTCCATGGGCACGTTGAAATCGACGCGCATGAAGACGCGCTTGCCTTTGAGATCGATGTCTTTGACTGTTTTCTTGTTCATGGCTTAATTGAGTAGGTCACGCTTGAAGCGTGACCTACATTTTTAGAGAGATTTCGCCATCATCGCCGTGAGATCGGCTGTGCGGCAGGCGTAACCCCACTCGTTGTCGTACCACGCCACCACCTTGATCATGTTGCCGAGGACGATCGTATCCATGGCGCTGAAGACGCTCGAGAACTGGGTGCCGCGCAAGTCGGTGGAGACCAGCGCCTCGTCGGTCACATCGAGAATGCCTTCCATGGGACCGCGCGCGTATTCAATCATCGCCGTGCGGATTTCATCCGCGGTGGCTTCCTTGTTCAAGACCGCGGTGAAGTCGACAACAGACACGGTGGGAGTGGGCACGCGGAAAGCCATGCCGGTAAACTTGCCTTTGAGTTCGGGGATGACGAGACCCACAGCCTTTGCCGCGCCGGTTGAGGATGGAACGATGTTCTGTGCCGCGGCGCGCGCATCGCGCAAATCCTTCGCGCCGACGTCCTGCAGTTTCTGCGAGTTGGTGTACGCGTGAATGGTGGTGAGGAATCCCTTATCGATGCCGAACTTATCATTCAGCACTTTGGCAACCGGGGCAAGCCCGTTGGTGGTGCAGGAGGCATTCGAGACGATGTTGTGTTTCTTCGGGTCGTATTTCTCGTCGTTCACGCCGAGCACGATGGTGATATCTTCGTTCTTCGCAGGAGCCGAGATGATCACCTTTTTTGCGCCGCCCGATTCGATGTGAGCCTTCGCCTTGGTTGCATCGGTGAACAAACCCGTGGACTCGATCACGATTTCCACGCCCATGTCCTTCCACTTGATCGCGGCGGGATCGCGTTCGGCGGTCACCTTGACAGTCTTGCCGTCGATGACAAGATTTCCATCCTTCACTTCAATCGTGCCGTCGTATTGACCATACGTCGAGTCGTATTTGAGCAGGTGCGCGTTCGTAGGGGCGTCGAACAAATCGTTCACCGCCACAACTTCTACATCGTTCGGATGCCGCTGTTTGATGGCTCGAAACACAAGCCGCCCGATGCGGCCAAATCCGTTGATGCCGATTTTTGTTGTCATACTATTCCTCCGAATATATGTAATTGCTTGACTTGATGGGATTTTATCATAGGGGCTTTCACAAACGCATGATGACGAATGTCACGCCTGTTCCAGCGGACCGGTATATTCATCCAGAATATCAGAGAGGGAAAGCGCCAATTTGAGCGAATCATGCCGCCACGGCTGGGATTCGTCGATCAGATCCGCGCAGCGCACGCGCGAGTCGGAGAGCGTCTTTTCGTCGGCGCGCACCCATAACGATCCATCCGGGAGGGGCTGGCTGTAATTTTCGTTGCACAGGATCACGTCGAACACATGATCCCCCACATGCCCCTCCAGCGCGCGGACGTGATCGTAGCATGAATACAAATC
>DATKAU010000009.1:0-5444 GCA_035514655.1 Anaerolineales bacterium | reverse complement strand
CGGCTGTGCTCCCCGGACCCGCCCCGCGCGAAGGCGATAAATTCCCATCGAACAAAACGTATTACGAAATCCCGATTGCAATTCAAGATCGCTCCTTCAACTCGAACGGCTCGTTGTTCTACCCCGATACGCGCGAGTTCTTCGATGAAGCCACCGCGGAAGACCCGGGATACATCCCCGACACTGACCTTTCACCGATCTGGAACCCCGAATTCTTCGGCAATATGATCATGGTGAACGGAAACACCTGGCCTTACCAGACCGTTGAGAAACGCCGTTATCGCATCCGCTTCCTGAATGGGTGCCAGTCGCGCTTCCTGATCCTCGATTTCAGCCAGATCACAGGTGTGGAAGTCTGGCAGATCGGCAACGAGGGCGGCTTCCTCGCCGCACCGGTGAACATCACCGCGCTGGGCAACAAATTGCTCATGGGTCTTGCCGAACGCGCAGACCTGATCGTGGATTTCACCAACGTGCCTGCCGGCAATTACGTGCTCGGCAACCTCGGTCCTGATGAACCCTTTGGCGGCGGCGAACCGGATGATGATTTCGATGTCGCTGACCCCGACACCACGGGTCAGATCATTCAATTCAACGTGGTGCCTGCGCTTACGCCCGATCCCACCACCCCGCCGATCTATTTGCAACTGCCGCCGATTACGCCTCTGCCACAGGCTAATACCACGCGCCCGCTCGCCCTCATGGAGGAGATGTCCACAGCCTGGGACGGTCCCGCCGCAGCGATGCTCGGCAATGTGAATAACGGCATGGCAATGCACAAAATGTGGGATGACCCGTCAACCGAAAATCCCAACGTCGGCGACACCGAAGTGTGGGAGTTCTACAACTTCACCGCCGATGCCCACCCGATGCACGTGCATGAGGTGGTCTTTGAAGTCGTGGACCGGCAGCCCATCACTTTCGCAGAGGATGAGATGGGGCACATCTCGGATGTCCAACTCGCAGGCGCCGCCCGCCCGCCCGAGGCATGGGAAAGCGGGTTCAAGGATACGGTCATCGCGTACCCGGCTGAAGTCACCCGCATACGCGCCCAATTCAACACACCGGGGCAGTTCGTCTGGCATTGCCACATCGTGGAACACGAAGACAACGAAATGATGCGACCTTATCGCATCGGTCCCGTGCAAGACGGTCAACCGGAAGAATGAAACAATGCGTGCAATAAAACAAGAGACCGGCTTGCGCCGGTCTCTTGTTTTATTGGATTTTCACTGTCTAAGTCCGATACTGTTTCAACGCGCCCCAGCCCACCATTGTCTTCTGCTTTTCATCCCACAATCTGAAGAACAACGACCTCAGGCTCTCGCGGAAGGTCAACGGCTCGATCTGGAACATCGGGTTTTCGTTGTGACATTCCTCCAGCCTGTAGTTCGGGATGCGCGGGCTCAAGTGATGGATGTGGTGGAAGCCAATGCTCCCACTGAACCACTGCAGGAGTTTGGGCAATTTATAAAATGAACTGCCGTCCATGCCGGCATTGAAGAACTCCCATTCCGGGTGGCGTTCCCAATAGGTTGGGTCGAAGTTGTGCTGTACGTAAAAAAGCCATACGCCCGAACTGCAGCCGATCAACAGGATGGGCAGTTCCACCATCAGGAACGCCGTCCAGCCGATCTCGATAACAATCCAGCCAATCAATGCTGCGATGGCAAGGTTCGTCCAGCGCACGCTGTTTCGTTCACGCTTGCCGGCGTCCTTTTCAGGGAACCGGTGCGTGAGGGTGAATACAATCAGTGAGCCGACGGTAAACATGATTAACGGATTGCGCCCGATGCGGTAACCGAGTTTTTTGTACCATGGCGCGGCGAGATATTCCTCCACCGTCATCGTGTACACGTCGCCCACGCCGCGCCGGTCGAGATCGCCCGCCGTCGCATGGTGGATCGCGTGGCTGTGCTTCCACTGGTAAAACGGCGTCATCACCAGCACACCCATCACCAGCCCCAGCCGGTCGTTCGCCTTGATCGTCGGGAGGAATGACCCGTGGCAGCAATCGTGGAAGATGATGAAACAGCGCACCATGAATCCCGCCGTTGGCACGGCGAGCAGCAGAGTCAGCCAGTATCCGACCTCGAGACTGCGGTACATCACATACCACAGGGCGAGAAACGGAAGGACGGAATTGAAGATCTGCCACACACTGCGCCATGTTTCAGGGTGGGCATATTTCGAAACGATCCCCTGCCAGTTGAATTTTTGTGTTGTCATAAATTTTTCTCCGATTCTTGTTTCAGGCTATTGTAAAGCATGGAGCAGATCTCCGACAGGCATATCTGACAAGGATCGCAGAATTAAGTTTGCACCTTCGATAGCCAGCAGGGATGTGACCGGGTTTAGGACCGCCACCACGTAGATTCCTGCACGGTTCGCGGCTGTGACGCCGTTGGGGGAATCTTCGAAGACGATCGCCGCCTCTTTCCCCACCCCAAGTTGACTCAGCGCCGAGAGAAATAGATCAGGGTTCGGCTTGGTCCTCCCAACGCCCACATCGTCTGCGCAGATCACGGCATCGAACCGGTCGAAAATGCCGAGGCGCTTCGCGTGCGGATCCACCCACGCGTGCGTGGAACTCGAAGCGATGGCAAGTTTGAACCCGAGTCGTTTCGCTTCGTTGATATAGTCCAACACGCCGGGCATGATGGCCGAGGCGTGGATAAGTGCGTCGCTCTCGAGTTGCTGGCGCGCACGCAGGGGCGCCGGATCCAGCCGTCCCTGCGAAAGACGCGAGAGATGTTCCGCCGCGTCGAAGTGTGAGAGCGCGGATCCGCCGATGATCGTCCCCCACTCCTTTTGCGGGAGTTCAAACCCATGTTCCTTATAGATGCTTTGCCAGGTGAGGTAATCGGGGGTCTCGGTGTCGAGGATCAGACCGTCGAAATCGAAGATGAAGGCTTTGATCATGGTTGGGATTATACTCAGCCTTGTCATTGCGAGTGGCTTCGTTGGTCGAGTAGCTCCGAACCCCTGAAGGGGGTGAGTGGCGTATCGAGACCACCAGCCACGAAGCAATCTCCTCTTGACACGAGATTGCCACGTCGGTCTTCGACTTCGGGTTTCGACTGCTTGCGTCTCAACCCTCCGCTCAGACCTCCTCGCAATGACACATGGAGCGAATATGACCGACCTCTACTATTCCGACTACATCGAACTCGATACGATCCTCAACTGCCAGCATCCGCGCAGTTTTGATAAACCGGAGGACGGTAACGACGAGATGCTGTTCATCGTCATCCACCAGGCGTATGAGTTGTGGTTCAAGCAGATGCTCTTCGAACTCGACCTTGTACGGAACGTGTTCATCCGCGGGCGCGTCAACGACAACACCGGCGATATGAGCGCGGTGGTGCACAAGTTGAAACGCATCGTGAAGATCCTGGAACTTATCAACCAGCAGGTGGGCGTGCTCGAAACGATGACCGCCCTCGACTTCCTCGAATTCAGAAATTATTTACTGCCCGCTTCGGGTTTTCAAAGCAAACAGTTCCGGCTGATCGAGGCGAAACTCGGTTTGAAAATGGACGAACGCCATCGCAAGGATTATTACAAATACACGCGGCGCGGCAGTTTATCGGAGAACGACTCGCAGGAAGTGAATCAAATTGAAAGCGAAAGCACGTTGAAGGGACTCATCGTCGAGTGGCTGGAGCGCATGCCTTTCTTCGACGAAAAATACTGGGTGGACTACCTCTCCACAAGCCACGCCGACAGCAACAAGTTCTGGTCCGATTACCGCAAGGCGTACCAGGCAAGTTTGTCGCAGGGCGAAGGCGGCAGGCTGGCTGAGTTTGACCAGGTATTCTTCGCCGAGGGTCGCGGCGATTTATCACCTGAAGCGATGCAATCCGCCTTGTTCATCACGCTGTACCGCGACCTGCCGATCTTCCAGATGCCGTTTGAATTGCTCAACACGCTCTCCGAGATCGATGAACTGCTCTCGAACTGGCGTTACCGTCACTTTATGATGGTGCGGCGCATGATTGGCATCCGCGCGGGGACGGGCGGCACCAGCGGCGCGGGCTACCTCGAAGGGACGTTGAGCCAGCATTACGCCTTCCGCGAGATCACCGAACTGGCGACGTTCCTGATCGAACGGAGCAAACTCCCCGAACTGCCGCAGGTTTTGAAAGAGAAGGTGAGTTTTCAGGTGTAAAATCCTGGGTATGGTATGTAATCCAGATGTCAGTTGCCTGATTCCTGCATAGTAGGTTGAGGAGTGTCGGATTACAAATCAATTCAGGCAATTGCCACCCATAGGTTCTTAAGCGAAGGCTCTACGCATATACCACCAAATGGGAGTCTTATGCGAAGCCACTTCGCTTACGCATTAGTTAAGACGCTCCCGGTAGACTAAATCATGACCAAGAAGAATTCGAAGCCTGCAGAGAAAGGAAAAAGGGCGGCAAAGCCATTACCCGGTATCACCCTGGAGAGGGCAGTTGCTCGAGTCCAAGAGATGCTCGACCCGAACTCCAAGGTAACTCACAACGAAATGCTCGAAGACCGTTTGGGTAATAGCCGGCAGTTCGACGTCGTAATTCGCGGCACGTTTGGTGGTCTTCCCGTTCTTGGCGTTGTGGAGTGTAAGGACCACAACCGCAAGAAAAACCCCGATGTCGTGGAGGCGTTCGCGAAGAAGTGCGAGAACGTCGGGGCACACTTGAAGATCATGGTGTCGCGTCTCGGCTTCACAAAGCAGGCCTTGAGGGTCGCAGGGCACGAGAACATTGTTTGTCTCTCCTTATTGCCGGGTGACTACGGGCAAACCGGCTTGAAGCTGAATATGACCGCGTACGCCCAGATTTGGGAGTGGACTGACATTAAGTTGGCACTTGAGAGCGCGGATATTCCTCTCGGTCTGGCTGAATACAACGCGGATGATGTGCTTTTCAAAGGTCAGCCTGTCCTCGATTTGTTCCTGAAAGAGCTAGCCACCACGCATGTCAAAGAGAAGACACTCGGCGTGCTCAAGCGAGTGATTGAGTTCGACGCTCCGGTGGAGTTATCCATCAAGGGCAGAAGATCTAAGACGCAGCGGGTCCGGTTCCGAGCAACCCGGACCTGCGCGCACAAGCGGAAGCAGTTGCAGCTGTTTGGGGATGGCGTTTACGACTGGCAAAACGACAAGTGGATATTCCCCAAGGGCGGACAGATCTTCGGCTCGGAGTGGAAAGGGGACTACTCGGACTGGGAGGATTACAACGGCACTATTCCGCCTGACAGTTCGGAACCATTCCGTTGCATGGTCGTCTTGTACCGCCTCCCACGCCCTACGTCAGATACTATTCCTGAAAACGTCCTCGGGGCAATCTACGAGAATCCGATAGCGGTATAGCCCAATTGTCTGGTTCGATGTCGGCGTAAAGCAAAATGTCCAAAACGCGGTTGCAGGCGGCTCGCGAAGGCCAAGGGTCGGTGCAGGGCCG
>DATKAU010000008.1:0-4055 GCA_035514655.1 Anaerolineales bacterium | reverse complement strand
GTCCCCGAAAACAAAAACGGGACCTGCGACACAATGCCGAGCTGCTTGCGGTATTGCGTGAGATCGAAGGTGCGGATGTCGTGCCCGTCAATTAATAATTTTCCCTCCTGAAATTCATAGAACCGCGCGATCAACTTTGCGATGGATGACTTCCCTGCGCCGGTGTGGCCCACCAGAGCGAGAGTCTCCCCGGGTTCGACGAGCATGTTGAAGTGAGTCAGAACCGGTTCCCGATCCGTATAACGGAAGTGCAGTTCATCGAAGTGGATCCGTCCTTTGAGTGAAGGCACGTCTTTTGAGTCGGTCTGCACCACGTTGGGATCGGCGTCGATCAACGCAAAGGCGCGTTCAGCCGCCGAAAGCCCCGATTGGATCTGCGCCCAGAACGCGGACAGGTTGAGCACAGGGAAGAAGAACTGATCGAGACTCATGATAAAGAGATACCACGCGCCCACAGAGATGATGCCCTGCGCCGCGCTCACCCCGCCCACCTGCACGAGGATGGCAACGAAAATTCCGCCCAGCGCGTTGAGGGTGGGGAAGACCAGGGAAAGCACCAAGCCGCGTTGGACGTTGACTTCATACGACTGCTGGTTCGATTCGTCGAACGACTTGAAGATGCTTTCCTCCTGCCGGAAATTCTTGGCAATCGAGATGCCGCTGATCGTCTCCTTGATCGCGGCGTTGACGTCTGCCATGGCTTTCATGCCGCGTTTGGTGACGCGGCGCGCCATCGTACGGAAAGCCCCCGCCACCGCGAAGATGATGGGCAGGAATGCCATCAAAAGGAGTGAAAGTTTCAAGTCGGTGCGGAACAATACAATGCCGAGGAATACCGCCTGCACCATCTGTGAACTGATGTCGGTGACGATAACCACGAGCTGGCCAAAGTCGTTTGTATCAGACGTAATGCGTGAAACGATACGGCCGGAGGAAAATTGATCGTAAAACGAGAGATCATGTTCCGCGGCGGCGCGGAAGGCGCGCGTGCGGATCTCGAGCACCACATCCCCCACCGACCTCACAACGAGACTGCGCCGCGCCCAGTTCAACCCCCACAAGCCGATGCCGATTAACAACACCGTCAGTCCCACGAGGCTGATGGATGTGATCGACGGTTCGCCTTCGAGCAAATCCACCATGCGCGAGACGACGACCGGCAACGCCGCGCCGATCCCCGCCATGACCACCACCAGCACCGTCACGATGGCGAGGCGCCTCTTCTGCGGCTTGAAGTATTCCAGGATGCGCCGCAGCAGTTCGCGGTCGGTATACTGGCGGTCGTATTTTTCGTCGTTCAGTCCGGCAAAGAAACCCATGAGTATCCTTGTAGGGGCGGGGTCCACCCGCCCTTTGTGGCAACAAGGGCGAGATGACCTCGCCCCTGCGAATCATTCCCTGAATATCCTCGAATACGCCTCGGAGGTCTTCATCAATTCCTCGTGCGTGCCGATGGCGGCGATCTTTCCCTTGCGGAGCACGATGATCAAATCTGCCCAGCGGATTTGCGACAGGCGATGCGTGATGATGAATGTGGTGCGGCCGCGTGCAGCGTTGGCGATGGCGCGCTGGATCCTGTCCTCGGTGGCTGAGTCGATGGCGGAGGTGGAGTCGTCGAGGATCAAAATGTGCGGATCGGTGAGGAAGGCGCGCGCGAGTGCGATCCGCTGGCGCTGCCCGCCGGAGAGAGTCACGCCGCGCTCGCCGACTACGGTTTCATAGCCTTTATCAAAGGATTGGATGAAATCGTCCGCCTGTGCCGAATTTGCCGCAGACTCAACATCCTCGCGGGTTGCCCCCGGTTTACCAAAGGCAATGTTGTCGCTGACCGAGCGCGAGAACAGGAAGACATCCTGCTCGATCATCGAGATCTGTGAACGCAACGCGGCGAGATTCCAATCGCGCACATCCATGCCGTCGATCATCATCTGTCCCTGCGTGGCATCGTAGGTGCGGTTGATTAATTTGACGAGGGAGGTTTTTCCCGCGCCGGTCTGCCCCACAAGGGCAACTGTTTGCCCCTGCTTCACCTTGAACGAAATGTTCTCGAGTACATGTTCAGCGTCATACGCAAAACCGACATTACGAAACTCCACTTCGCCTTTCATGCCGCCCGCGTAGCCTTGCGCGTTTTGATCGAGGTTCGTCTCGCGGTTCATCAATTCGAGGATGCGGCGCGCGCTCGAGAGACCCAGCGAGATCTGCGAATATGCAAACGTGGACACAAACGTGGGGAATTGCAGTAACAAGAGCAATCCGAAATACGCCACCACGTCTCCGAGGGTCAGCTCTCCGGCGCGGAAAAGCAGGAGGGCGTGGAACAGCCCGAAGGCGTAGGCGGAACCGAGCAGGAGCATCGCCACGTAGCGTCCCTCGAGATCGCCCTGTACCACGAACGCGGCGCGCACGCGGCTGGCGTTAATCACGAACTTGTCCACCTCGGCGTTTTCCTGCGAGGCGCCCTTCACCACCTCCACGCCGTCCAGCGATTCGGAGAGATGCGTGTTCATCACACCGAAGGAGGCGCGCACCTCATCGGTGACGGGCGAGAGGGTCTTCAAA
This sequence comes from Anaerolineales bacterium, assembly GCA_035514655.1. Classification (GTDB taxonomy): domain Bacteria; phylum Chloroflexota; class Anaerolineae; order Anaerolineales; family Villigracilaceae; genus Defluviilinea. The sequence goes on along the minus strand of DATKAU010000008.1, from coordinate 1,493 downwards.
TAACGGATGAGGAAGAAAAAGTAAAGGAAAATGAAAACGATCGGCGTGAGGATCAGCGTCGGGTGATAGCGGCCCGCCACGAAGATCGGCATGAGGATGAAGATGAACGATCCCACCACGAGGTTGATCCCCGGGCTGAACATGAAGTTGAGTTCGCGCACATCGTTGGTGGCGCGCGCCATCGTGTCGCCCACCGGCTGCAGGTTGTGGAAGGTCATGCTCTTGCCGAGCAGGGAAAGATACAACTCATCGCGCACCTGCCGTTCCATCTTTTGCGCGAGCAATTCAGCTCCGAAATTTCTACCCAGTTGCAGCACGCCGCGGACCACCTGCGAGATTGCGATGATCAACGCCAGAGGGAACAGGACGCTGGTGTCGGGTTGGGGTTGGAGCATGGCATTGAACGCGTCGCCGGTGAGCACCGGCACCACCGCCGCAAGGCCCGCATTGCCCACCGCGCCGACGATCATCATGACGATAATCCACCAATGGCGCGAGGCGTGGGACCACACCCAGCGGACCGCACTGGTGCGGTCATAGGCGTGCTGGCGGTGCATCGAAAATTCAACAAGGGATGTGAGTGCGGTCATGGGCAGAAAAATCTCCCGCGGCCGCCGGGACTGCGAGAGCAGATTGTAACCAAATTCTACCACGCAGGTCGCAACCCCCAATTCAAACGGGGGTTATCTACTTTAGAACCGTCCGTGTGGGCGGGCAAATCAACTCAATAGGAGAGTGTCAAATGAATATGCCGAGTACCATAGCCGGTTGGTGCACCTTTTTGTTCTTCCTGTGTTTCGGTCTGAGCTATTTCCTGTCCGGCATGACCTTCTTTGCCTTGCTGGCGGCGATCTTTGCCCTAGGTGCAGCGGTCTTTACCCTTATGGGGAGATAAGACCACTTGTTTTAATAATACAGCCTCCTGCCCGGGAGGCTGTACATTTTTAGTATTCAGGAGAGAACATGAACCTGCCATCTTCGCTGGCAAACTGGTGCGTGTGGCTGTTCTTCCTTTGGTATGGGCTGTCAGTATTTATCCCTGCGCTAAACAGCGATCTCTTTAAGAAGATCGCTGGCGTGCTGGCGATCGGGGTCTTTGTCTTTAATTTGCTTGCGATGTAAGCCCGGCCTCTGCAACAAAACAGTCCCGCACAGGGACTGTTTTTAGCAGGACTTTCGCTTCTGCGGGCAGGAAAGCCTGAATTCGTGGTGCAACCAGTTCTGCCCGAAGGTAATCACTCAACAAATCATTTTTGGTTTGGTAAAGTGTTTTTCCAAGCGTCTTGGCCATGACCTTCAAAGAAAGCCAGGCGTGATAACAACAAGCAATGTGATTACGTTGAGAGCGTCCGGTGCGACATTGGCATTTTTCGGTGCCAGTCAACTGTTTGAGGCCACGATGCAATTCTTCGATTTGCCAGCGCACGTCGTTCGCTTCTTGAGCGGCTTGCGTGGTCAAAGTCTCATCTGGGCAATTGGTAATGACCCAGTCA
>DATKAU010000007.1:0-5371 GCA_035514655.1 Anaerolineales bacterium | reverse complement strand
TGTCAACGCGTCTTCGCGGACGACAAGGTGCGTGAACAAAAACGCGGCTTCGCCGGTTTTGACTCTCGCCCGAAGCGGCGCAGGGACGAAGACGCGCAGTCCCACACCGCCCACTTCGACGATCAGGGCTGTCTCTTCGATTTGTGAAATTTCTCCGCGCAAGGTGGCTATCATAAAACCATTTTTACCACAAAGGATTGCATTGGGCGAAGCCGAAAAGGCACAAAGTTTTTTTCATTGAAGAAAGTTATTCAAGGGCGTGTAACCGGGAAAGATCGTAATTCATACCTTCAATCAGAATCGCAGTCATGCCGGTGTCGGTCCCTGATTCGTGCCATTCGTTTTTTTTCCAAAACGCGGCCCGCCCTGTTTTGATCGCTGTTCTTTCGGGTTCCGCGCCCCGCACCCAACCTTCCCCCTGCACGACCAGGAATAGTTGATCCGTTGTTGTCTGATGAAAGCCGATCACGCCCTGCGGGGCAAGATGGGCGCAATTCACAATGGCTCCTTCAAACAGGCGCGCGACTTTGGAAATGACAAAACCGGAACTCCCAAACAGATCAATTGTTTCGCCCACGCCGGCATCAAAACGGTAGAGTTTCATGAGGTTTCATACCTAGTCGTATTCAAATGCGTGATCGCAACCGCCAGCGCATCGGCGGCGTCATCAGGTTTGGGGATGGAGTCGAGTTGCAGGAGCGCGCGCACCATTTCCTGCACCTGTCTTTTTTCGGCATTGCCATAACCCGCCACGGCTTGTTTTACTTCCTTGGGAGTATATTCGAAGGCTTCGACCCCCGCCTGTTGCAGGCATAACATAACCACACCGCGCGCCTGTCCGACTGCGAGAGCAGTCGTGACATTTCTGGCAAAGAATAACTTTTCCACGGCGGCGGTGTCGGGTTTGTGTTCCTTGATGAGTTTTCGCAGCTGGTTGTAAAGCATCTCCAGGCGCGCAGATGGAGTCGCGTCCTTTGGGGTGGAGATGATGCCGAAGGTGACAGAGACCAGCTCTCCGTCACGCGTGAGGCGCACGAGGCCATATCCGGTTGTGGCGGTGCCGGGGTCGATGCCGAGGGCGAGGGTCATTTAAATAAAAAGGGCGGACACGCAGGTCCGCCCCTACAAATTATGCTGCTTCGAGAGCCGCCAGCGCCTCGTCTGACAGCTTGAGGTTCGAGTAGACGTTCTGCACGTCATCGAGATCTTCGATCGATTCGAGCGCCCGCAGGACCTGCGCGGCATCCTCGGCGCCGAGTTCGATTTCCTGCCTGGGGTGCATGCGCAAGCCTGCCTCATCCGGCTGGACGTTCGTCTTGTGCAATGCATCGGCGATGACTTTGAATGCCTCGACCGGCGCGGTGATCTCGACGTGACCGTCATCTTCCACAACATCATTTGCGCCTGCTTCGATACCGAGTTCGAAGGCTTTATCGAAATTCATCGCGCTGGTGGGGAACGAAAAATATGCAATGCGCTCGAACTGCCAGCCGACTGCGCCGAGTTCCGCCATGTTGCCGCCCGCCTTGCTGAACGCATGGCGCAGGTCAGAGACCGTGCGGTTGCGGTTATCGGTGACAGTCTCGACCAACACCGCCACCCCGTGCGGAGCATAGCCCTCGTACATGATCGACTCGAACGCCGCGCCATCCTTGTCTTCACCGGAACCGCGTTTGATGGCACGCTCGATGTTGTCCTTGGGCATGTTTTCGGCGCGGGCTTTATCCACCGCGAGCCTGAGCCGGAAGTTGGAATCAGGATCGCCCCCGCCCTCGCGCGCTGCGATCGTCAGTTCCCGCGCAAGGCGGGTGAAGATAGCGCCGCGCTTGGCATCTGCCGCGCCTTTCTTGCGCTTGATGGTTGACCACTTGGAATGACCTGACATCTCTTGCTCCTTGCTTTAAACCACGCTTGTGGGAAATTTCTCAATTAAACAGATTATACCATCGAGAAAAAAGTAGAGCGAGATAGCCATTCGACGAGCTCAGGGCTGGCATCCCGCTCCACAAATTTAAATCGGCTTTTTTAGATTGACTTCGCGCGATCCGCCATTTGCATGCGCAAATGACCCGTATCCCTGTCAATCGTGAACAACGCGCCAAGATAAAACAGGAAGGCAAGAGACCATGCGAGAATGCAAATCGCCAATATCGAAAACCCCCTGTCCCCTGTTGATACGATCAATGCGCCGGTGAGGGCGGGCGCGGCGACCGCACCGCTGTTCTCGATGAAATATTCAATCGCCTGCGCCGTCGAACGGACTTCGGGCACCGTTACGTCATAAACTGTTGCGACAACGTTCGGCGCCGAAAGCGGCAGGAAGACGGCAGTCAGGCACATGAAGAGGAAGAACCGATCCGGTTGATCCAGAGGCGTAGTCATGGCGAGGTAGAGGAAAACCGCGCCGAGCAGGACGCCCGTGCTCGAGACGAGGATGCGTCCCTTTTTCGTCCGCTTGAAAAAGTAGTCGCCAAGAAAACCGCCGATGAAATACCCCGCCGCAAGAATCAAAATTACCGGCGCCATCGTGGCGATGATGCTGTTGGCATCGTAGCCGCGTTCTGTTTCGAGATACCCAAAGAAGAAGAAAATGATCACCTGCCACGGGAACTGCCCTACAAATCCCTGCAAGAATATGAACCACATGGTTTTCTTCGCGAAAATCTGTTTCGCTTCCGTCCACGAGAATCTGAACGTCATCATTTCGGGCATGTTCTCGAATTCAGGCTCTGCTTTACCACGCGGCATCTCCCGAACCCCGAAATAGATCAGCACCGCGATCACAATCCCCAGCCCGCCGGTGATGTAAAACACCGAGCGCCAGCCGCCGATCATCGGTGCGACCATTTGTCCGAGAATCAAACCCGTCAGGAACCCCAGAGGTTGCGCGAGCTGCAAAATTCCATACACCTTGCCGCGCAGGTTCGGACCGAAGTAATCGGCAACCAATGTGTAAATGCCGGGGTAGGATGAATCGTCAATGCCGGTGGAGGCGCGTGTGATCAAGAATCCCGTGTATGTGCGGACGATGGCATTCAACCACGTGGTCGCGCCCCAAATGAACGACGCCAGCGCGAGCAGTTTGGCGCGCGCATAATGATCGTACAAATACCCCCACAGCGGATACAACACCGTCGCCACCGCCAGCGCGCCGGAATTGACCAGTCCCCATCTAAAATCGTCCAGCCCAAAGGCTTCGCTGATCTGCACCTGCAGGGAGCCGATCATCAACTTGTCGGTCTGATGCAGCAGCATGAAAAAGAAAAAGATGACAACCACGAACCAACGATAGTTGGGATTCTGCTGCGACATTAATTACCTCCCGCGACGAAGAGAACGTATTACGTTTTGTGCTGAGACAATAAATGCAACAGGGCAGTCTCCGAGACGGAGACTGCCCTGTTGGCGATCCAGACTTATCGGTTGATCAGGAAGAGAATGCCGGCAATGACGGCACAAATCCCGGCAATCAGGTCCCAAGGACTACCACCGAATACACCCAGAAGGCCAAGCCCGGCAATAATCAAGTATATCCCAAGCAGAATCCATTTAAGACTACTACGCATTTTATTTTCTCCTTTCGTATCGATCAATAAGTGTTGAGAGACGAACGTATCTGTCAACCTGCCTATCCAGGTCGTCATCAATGAAAACCCTGCATTCCGTGATGGGTTACGGATTTTTTCCTTCCGGAATGTCGTCAGCAATGATTTCTCTTGCCAGTTTTTGCAGATCGGCCCTATCGCCCACCTTCGCCGAATCAAAATACTGCCCAAGCAGGTCGAGCGCACTCAAACTGCTCACCGCCTGCCCCTCCGGTATGCGCACGCGCGCCTCCACCTTTGGCTTCTTCACCAGGTGGAACTCGAACGCGTCCGCAGCAAGTTTTCGCAATGAGGACTCATCGATCAACGCATCCCATTCCCTTGGATACTCCACCACGAGTTTGACAATTGCCCCGGACATTTCTTTCGGTAATTGGGATTTCAAAAATCCGGTCACGTTCTCACTGGACGATAAAACTGCCCGGCGCTCGATGAACGGACGCGTCCCTTCGATTTTTTTCCACTGAACCCCTGCATTTCCGCGGGCGATCTCGGCGAGGATGTAGAACTTGTCATCCTGCGCCTCGCCGAAATCGATCCTCTCAATCGATCCTGGATAAACCACCGGCGGTTGTCCCCCCTCGTTCACATCCTGCGGCTTGTGGATGTGACCCATCGCCACGTAATCAAGGCGTTTATCCTTTACGAGTGAAGTCGGCAGGACCAAATCACTCCCCAGCATGACCATGCGTTCCGTACCAAACGTCGCGCCTTCCACGGATGCATGGGCGGTGAGAATCAGAGGCAGAGATGTATCCGCTTCGTTAATGTATTCTTCAATGAGGCTGGAGATTCGATTCTCGAGACCTGTGAAGACTTCACCTGGTTCAGCCGCGCTCATTTCAAGGTTTGCCATCAGGCTTGAACGAGTGATCCACGGCATGGCAATGATCTGCACAGGTATATCCCACAAATCAACGGGCTTCAGGAATTCAGGCTTCTGCAATACTTTCACAAAAGGCACCTGCAGCGTATCAAACTCCTGAATTGCGTGCGCGCGCCCGGCGGCAGGGGATAAATCGTGATTCCCCACAAGTAACAATGTTGGAATCCTGGCTTGCGATAGTCGAATGATGCGCCGGCCCCACTCGCGCTGAAATGTCGGTGCAGGAGCACGGTCTTTGTACGCGTCCCCTGCGAAGATAACCATGTCCACCTTTTCTGAGATCGCCGCGTCTACAATGGTATCGAGTGACTTGAGAAAATCCAGCACGCGCAGAGGCAAGCCCGTTTCGGGGTCATGGCGTCCGTAGTTTGCCATGTCGATGTGTGCGTCGGCGAAGTGGAGGAGTTTCATGGAGTATGCTCCCCTCGCCGTCCTCGGCGAGGGATTTGGTCTGTTATTCGCCGCCGAGTACGGCGGCTTGAGCACAAGTTACGGTTGAACTCCCAAATCTTGCAACGCCTGCACAGCGGGACTCCAATTGGGATGCAATCTGAGCGTTTCGCGGTAATCGGCGATCGCACCGGGCGTGTCGCCGATCATGTATTTCGCCTGACCGCGCCAGTAGATGCTTTCTTCCAACGTAGGCTTTGAAATCGTTTCAATCAAAGTGACGTTCGCCAGATCAATTACATCCTGATACCGTCCGGTATAGAAATACGCCCAGTACGGACCCGTCTGATACCACATCATGCGATAGGGACGCTGCTTGTCGTCCTGCCCGAGTCCGTTGTAGATGGCGAATGCCTGATCGTAGGCGGTTGCCGCGTCGGCATATTCCTGCAGCGCAACATGACTCGTCCCTTTGGCGAACCAGGCGAAA
>DATKAU010000006.1:0-6537 GCA_035514655.1 Anaerolineales bacterium | reverse complement strand
CTGGCTGGTATTCGCACCCAAACCAAGTGAATCACCAAAATCCCAGGCGGTTTCGATGAGGTAACGCAGGTAATTCGCGGGGCTGACAGTCCCGGTGGGATCCAATTCCCCCCAACGCACACGGAACGTACGGGTAAAGATTTTAGACATAAACCTCCTAAAAGTGTGCCCGATAGCTCCCGCAGGGCATTCTAAAAGGACTCCCAGCCTTGAAACAGCGAGAGTCCTTATCGTGAAGTTGACGGAAGTTGGTCGATATGAAGCGAAAACATCAGCCAGCAGCGGAGTGGATTCCATCAGCAGGCAAAATGTCTTCCAGGCGGAAGTACACCTGCAGTCCCTTCCCGCGGGCAACTTCCACCATCAAATCTGCACCTTGTGAAGCGCTTCCAACACGCAGCACGGCATCGCATTTATCGAGCAGCCGCTCGGCAACCGGGTGGAAGATTTCATTGAAGAGTGCATCGCCGATCTGTTTTAACCCGGCAAGCCTCACCAGCGGAAGCGCCAGCCACTCGCCCAACATGGGGATGTAACCCATGCGAAAGATCGGGAGGGCAAATGCCTCCATCACATCGACATTGTCTGAAATCTTTTTTGGATCATCGTCCGTGCCTGATCGGTATGGACCGGCAATAAGGATCATCATTGGTTCAGTCAAGATACTTCTCCAATAACGGGCGTGCCGTCAACAGCGCCGCCAGCGACTTGGCATCCGGTATCTCACCTCGCTCTGCCAGCTCAATGGCTTTCTTCACGGGGATCTTCTCGACGGTCAGGAACTCATCATCGTCCGCTTCCAGCGGGTTAGGCTTCAGGCCGGTGGCAAGATACACCACCATAAACTCAGATGAATATCCCGGCGCAAGATAGAACTCGCCCACCTTCTGCAGGCTGCCTGCCTGCATGCCCGTCTCCTCGCGGATTTCGCGGGCGGCGCATTGCTCGAACGGCTCATCGCCGTCGCGCGTGCCGGCGGGCAGTTCGAGCAGATCCCTCCCCGCGGCATGGCGGTACTGCCGCACGAAATGGATATCACCGTTCTCATCGATGGGGATGAGGATGACCGACCCGCCGTGTTCGATAATCTCGAACTTCGTTTCGCGTCCGTCCGGTGTTTTCAGGGTATCGCGCCGGATTTTGAAGGCGCGTCCCTGCATGAGCACTTCCGATTTCAGCAATTCAAACGGCATGATGGGTTCCTGTTCCTTGAAGTGGTGTCACATAATAAGACAAAAGCCCGGGCGGGTACCCGGGCTTCACAGGATCGAATTTCAATTAAGGAATATTCAAACTCTGCCCAACAGTCAGCGTGGAGCCAAGGCTGAGTCCGCTATTGGCACCCACAATTGATTCAGGCGTTACATCGCCGAACTTGCAGGCGACTCCGTGCACAGTAGTATCAGCGTTACCGCTTACCGAGTAGGGAGCAGGGTGAGTGCGTAATGCGCGCTGACCCAAATCCTCCACGGGCCAGACGCTGTTCTGGGGGATGGTCAATACCAGCCCTGCATAATAAATATCCGGGCTGCTCAGGTTGCTTGCCTGCAACAAATCAGATGGATCGACATTCAACCTGCGGGCAATGCAAAACGGGAACTCGTCCCTTTGCAAGGTGTATGTGGGAGGTCGGGGACCGGAAGGCGCGGGTGTTGAGGTGATTCCACCAGGCGGGAGCGCGAGCGTCGAGGTCAGCGTCACCGTGGGGTTGGATGGCAGCGATACAAACGGTGTGGATGTCGTGGTGCCTGCCTGAGGTGTGACGGCAACGCCCCCTGTGGCTGTGGCGATCACCGGCGCACCTGTATTCGCCGCCTGCGCGGTCTGGGAGGAAAAGATCTCAACCGGACTCATTTCTGTCGCGCCGCCGAAGGGGGTAGCAAACAGACTATTCGGATCGATCGGTGTGTTGGTAACAACGGGCGCCTGCGAATAAGGCTGATTACAAGCCGAAGCAACAATTGCAACCAGCATTAATATGGAGGCAATCCGTACGCCTCGGATGGTTACTGCCATGGTCTTCTCCTCAAATACAGAACAAAAGTTTCAGCGATGGTAGCACATCCGTCATGGCGCGTCAAGTTACGGTGTGGTGAATTGGTTGGATTCGATTCCCCGGCAGCAAAAATTGTCACGATGTGACGGCGTAGATGCGAATAGGCTGCTGCTTGCCCTTGAATGTGACCGGTCCGAGATCCTCGGCGCTGATCCCATCAGGAAGACCCTCGCGCGTATAGTGATCGAACAAAATTGGCTTGTGAACAGCTTTTGTATGATCCTGGATGCGCGCCGCCACATTGACCGTATCACCCACGCAGGTATAGGTGGCGCGGTGCTGTGTGCCCGTGTACCCGGCGATCACCCTGCCCGTGGCAATGCCGATACCGATCTCGATCGGTCTCTTCTTTTGCATCGTGCGCTGTTCATTGAACGACTTAAGCAGTTCGATCATCTCCAGTGCGGCGCGTACAGCCTGCTCACGGTGATCGTCACGATGCACCGGCGCGCCGAAGATTGCCATCATCCCGTCCCCCTCCATCTGGTTCACGGTGCCGTAATGCCGTGTGATCGCATCGAACATTAATGCGAAATAACCATTGAGCATTTCTATGGTATCAGACGGGTCTTGATCCTCGCTCAACGAGGTGAACGAGCGGATGTCTGTAAACATCACGGAGGCAGTTATATATTTGCCTCCAAGCGAAAACCCTTCACGCAGCAACTGTTCCGCCACTTCGGGCGTGGCGAACGTGCGGAACAACTGCCGCTGCTGATCGCGCAATCGTTTTTTTTCAAGGCTGGTGTTTACCCGTGCACGCAGCAACACCGGGTTCAACGGCTTGACGAGGTAGTCCTCAGCACCCATCTCGATGCATTTCACCACACGGTCGAGTTCGTCTGACGCCGAGGTCATGATCACCGGCAGATCCCTCAGTTCCCTATCCTGCAGAAGCGCCTCAAGCACCTCGAAGCCGTTCATTTCGGGCATGTCGATATCGAGCAGGATAACATCGAACGTCTGTGACCTCAGCATCTCCATCCCGATCCGCCCGTTCTCCGCGGTTGAAACGTGATGTCCATTCTGTTCGAGCGCATGGGTCAATAACAACCGGTTGACCCGGTTGTCGTCCACTACCAGCATGCGTCCCGGCTCATGCGCAGGCTTCATGACTTCAGCCCTTTGAGTTCATCGCAGGCGGATGTCAGCGCCTCTTCCAACGCCCCCAGCCTGCCTCCCGTTTCAGTGAGCCTGTTCTCCCGCCCAAGCGACTCCAATTCCTTCGCCAGATCCGCCAGGGAACCCGCGCCGAACGTCGCCGCGTTCGATTTCAACGAGTGCGCGCCGCGCCGGAACGAATCCGCATCCCCTGCCGCAAGGGCGGTCTTCATCTCCGCCAGCAGTTTCGGCGCGTCCTCGAGGAATGTGTCGATCAGTTCGTTGATAAACTCCGCACCGGACATTTGCCTGAGTTCATCGAATGTTGTGCGATCAATGCCGGGCATGTTCATTTTCCTTTACGTAAAGTATACACGGAGAAACATGCACAGGTCAGTCCTGTCTACCTGTTCCCTGCCTGTTTGACTTCGTTCGCCGTCTTTATCAACACGTCAACCAATTCATTCACGCGAATCGGCTTGGAGATGTAATCATCCATACCGGCAGCGAGGCACATCTCGCGGTCGCCCTGCATGGCGTTTGCCGTCATGGCGATGATGCGCGGCTGTGCCAGGTTCTGCATCATGCGGATTTTGCGCGTGGCTTCCAGCCCATCCATATCGGGCATTTGCACATCCATCAATACCGCATCGTACCGCTGACGTTCGAGCGATTCGATGGCTTCCAGGCCGTTTGAGGCAAGGTCGGCGCGGTATCCCATCTGTTCGAGCAGGCGCAGGGCTAGTTTCTGATTCACCGCGTTGTCTTCCGCCAGCAAAATGCGGAGCGGATGGCGCACCCCCATTTCGGGATCGAACATGGGCTTTGCCGGGGCGATCAGGGGCGCCGATCGGCTTTTGTCGAAGAGACCAGCCAGGGTGTCGAAAAGAAGCGAGGGCTTGAGAGGTTTGGAAAGAAAGGCATCGAAGAGTCCCTTGTCGAGCCCGATGTCGCGCTGCCCAAGAGACGAGAAAAGGAGCAGAGGCACTGCGGGCTCGAGTTTGCGGATCTCGCCCGCGAGCATCGCACCGTCGATCTCGGGCATGAACATGTCGAGCACGATCAGGTCGAAACGTTCGCCGCGCTCGATCATCGAGAGGGCGCTACGCGGGAAGGCGGTGTCGTGCGGGATCATGCCCCACTTATCGATCTGCAGTCTGAAGATGCGGCGGTTGGTATCGTTGTCGTCCACGATCAATACACGTTTGCCTTCGAGCAAATGCCCGTCCACGGACCGCGAAGCAGCTGCCGCTAACTCTGCCGGTTCGCCCGCGATGGAGAAATGGAACACGGAACCCCTGCCGGGAATGCCCTCGCTTTCAACGTTGATCTCGCCGCCCATCAATTCGACAAGGCGTTTGCTGATCGCCAGGCCCAACCCTGTGCCGCCGTATTTACGTGTGGTCGAGGCATCCACCTGTGAGAACGATTCAAAGAGACGGTTCATGCGCTCGCGCGGAATGCCGATGCCAGTGTCGCGCACGGTGAAATGCAAATAATTTTTCAACCCCGCCTGCTCCGCCTCCCGATCGCGCGACACAGTGACGACCACCTCCCCCTGTTCGGTGAACTTGACCGAGTTGCTTAACAGGTTCAGCAGAATCTGCCGCAGGCGCGTCACGTCGCCGGAGATCGCCTGCGGCACATCATCGTCGATCACGCAGGCCAGGTCGAGGTGATGTTCAGCGGCGCGCGGGACGACAAGATCGAGTGCGCTTTCGATGCATTCGCGCACGTTAAAGGGCAGGTATTCAATTTCCATCTTGCCCGATTCGATCTTGCTGAAATCGAGGATATCGTTGATGATCGTGAGCAGGGTCTCGCCGCTGTTGCGGATGACATCCGCATAATCGCGCTGATGACTGGTAAGCTCGGTGCTGAGCAACAGCCCTGTCATGCCGATGATGCCATTCATCGGCGTGCGGATCTCGTGACTCATGCTGGCGAGGAAGATGGATTTCGCTGCGTTGGCATTTTCAGCCTCCTGGCGGGCGCGCTGTAATTGCATGGTCCGTTCCTCCACCATGCCTTCCAGGTTACGGCTGTATTCCTCGAGCATGCGTTCGGCACGCTTGCGTTCGGTGATGTCACGCAGGATTCCCTGATAGGCAACTGCCTTGCCGTTTTCGTCGCGGCGCAGGGTGGCAGTGAGCAAGGCGTCCATCTCAAAGCCATCTTTGCGGGTCAATTTCACTTCATAATCGCGCGCCGATCCCTGTTCCTCCATGATGCGCTGGAAGGCGGCAAACGCGTCCATAGGCACGCCGATATCCGCAAGACCGAGAGTCAACATCTCCTCGCGCGTATAACCAAACAGGTCCAGTGTTGCCTGGTTGATATCCACGATGGTTGAGTCGATATTCATCACAAAGATGGCATCCCGCGAGTCTTCGAACAGAGTGCGGTATTTTTCCTCGTTGCGTCCCAGGTCGGCATATAGGCGCGCGTTGTCAATCGATATGGCGGCTTGCGAGGAAAGTACGCGGATCACCTCCAGCCGGTCAGAGGTGAACGCATTCGTTGTCAGGTTGTTTTCGAGATACAACAAGCCCGACATCTTGCCCTGATTCAACAACGGCATACACAACACCGATTTTGGTCTGTTGGCAACGATGTATGGATCGCGTGCGAACTGCCCGCTTTGGGCGGCGTCATTGAGGACGATACTTTCCCGGGTCCGGGACACATAACTGATGATGGAAATGGGAAGGCTCTGCACGGTGACGCCCGACTCGGCAAGGATTTCGACCATGCCGCGCGATCCCTGCGCTTCAACCACCCACGCCCCAGACTGCTCGCGCAACAACCAGCCCTGCTCCGCCCCTGCATTTTCGATTACCACCTCCAGCAGTGATGCGAGCAGTTTGTTGAACACAATCTCGCTCGAAAGCGCCTGCGTCGCCTTCATCAGGCTGGAGAAATCAATGGCATTCGCGCCCTCGGCGTTTGTCGTTGTGCTGGAGGTGATGACGGACGACGGGCGCGTCACACCGGATTCGGATTTCGAGACATACTTGGGGTATTTCTCCTCGAGATGATCCACCTTCGCCTTTGCGCCCCAGCGTTGATATGCCAGATGGGAGGAACGCAGGTAATGTTTCGCAAGATCGTCCAGGTTGCGTTCGAGATAAAACCTCCCTGCCAGTTCAAAGGCAAGCGCCTCATCCTGCATGAATTTGTGGTCGCGCGCAAGATTTGCGGCTTCATCATACAGTTCGCGCGCGCGCGCGTGATCGCCATGCACGCGGGCAAGCTCTGCATCCACGAGCACGGCTTTGTGCAGGCTGTTAGTCGGCGCGAATTTCGCCCACTTTTTAAGCTTCTTTTGATTTGAGGCAATCCGCTTTTGTGTTTGTTTTTTTTCCACTTCCGAAAGTTGA
>DATKAU010000005.1:0-4468 GCA_035514655.1 Anaerolineales bacterium | reverse complement strand
GTTTTCCGGAGCATGATCGATTTAACATCAGTGGATTACACTTCGCCGTTCATGCGGTCACGAACGGCATCGAGCAGGCGCATTATTTCGTCGCGTTCCCCCAGTGCGTGCTGAAGCGAAGACTGAATGGTCGGCTTTTCTTCTTCAGGCAGGGTTTCGAGTAGATGCTCTGAACGGGCGATCTGTACGTTCTTGTGGTGCAGTTTCGTCTCGAGCCGCTTGAGATAGCCTTCATAGAACTCGCGATCGCTCATGGAGCCGTGATCGGGAACCTTCTTCGTTAGCAATTCGGATATCAACGGCAGGAAGGCCTCAAGGTCGACCGGTTTTTCGAGGAAGCGGGTGACGCCGATGGCAAGGGCAAAATTCCGATCTTCAAGTGCAACGTAGGTTGCCGAGAGGAACACAATGGGGATGTCGCGTGTTTCCGGGTCCAGGCGCAGGTAATGGACCAGGGTGAAACCATCCATTTTAGGCATGAGGATATCGGCGATGATCAGAGCAGGCATTTCCTTACCGATCATCTCCATCGCCTCCACACCGTCGCGCGCAGTGACCACGCGATAGCCTTTGAAGGTGAGGGTTGCCTTCAACAGGTTGAGGATGTCGGGGATGTCGTCCACGACGAGAAGGTAGCCTTGTTGGGAGTCCATGGCGTTATTGTAAATCCTTGCGGGCATGTTCAATCATATTAATTTCATGCCCAATCCATATCACCGGTTGGGGTCGATGAAATCGGGCAGGTCGTGCAGGTAGCGTTCGGCGAACTCGATGATGACCACATCCGGCTGCCGCTCGTCCACCCACGAGAGGTTCCACAAGCCGCCGCCTGTGTAATTCTGCACGTACAGCCCGTGGTGGAAGTGCTCGCCGAGCAGAGGGATGACATTGAAGAAGAACGAGTCGTAATACATCACCAGATCAGGCAGGGAATCGTCCCGGACGTACGACAACATCAGCCTGCGCCCGCCGAGGTTGAGGTTCTTGAAGGATGCACGCAAGTCGAAAAGCGGCGCAAACTGTATCTTCGACTCCGGCAGGATCGTCGCGCCGATGTTATCGGAGAGATCGAGCAGCCCCGGCTCGCGCGTGGCAGGATCAAAATCAGACTGTGGGCGGGGCTCAATCCCTGCTGCTTCGAGCAGTGCGGCATAGGCGATGTACGCGCCGTAATCGTTCCAGTGCGTGTCGGTGGCATAGTACATCTGGCGTTCATGCTTCGCGGCGAGCAGGGCTGGGCGCAAGTCGACGATCTGCTCATTGCCATTCGCGCGAAGGTAGGAGATCACTTGATCGAGCCGCGATTCATTTCCAAGAACCGGGATCTGCACGGGCACGCGCTCGGGGTAGATCGTATTTTTGTTCGGCGCGATCACCACGATCAATTCGATGCCGCGTTCGGCGTATGCCTCCGAGAGCGCGTCGAGATTCTGTTGAAACACCGCAAGCTGTTCATCCGAAAACAAACCGATCTTTTGATAATCGTCGATATCATTCTCGGCGGTGTAGACCAGCCAGCCGTCGTCGCCGGCGATCACTTTTGGGAAGACGCGGTCGCCGATGGCGAGGCGCAGGTTTGAGGTCCATGCGATGAGGCGCCCGCGCGGGTAGAACGACTCCTCGATGGCGTGCGGGTCGAGGGCAAGAGTCCGCATCGGGATCAGGCACATCCCCAAAAAGATCGCGATCAAGGCGCGCGCGTACCATTTCTTCATCAGAAACTCCCGTAAATGCCGGGCAGGAATTTCCCGCTCGTCATAAACGCCACCGAAAGCACGAACAGCGCAAACAGCATGAGATCATTCAGGATTGTCAACGGCATGGAATTGTCGATGTGCTTTTGGATCACGGGACCGAGGGGGAGCGACAATACAACACCCGCAATAAAGGCGATGACGAACGACGGCTCGATGAACGGGAGGGGGCTGATTCCTGCGAAAGGAAGCAGTATCTGCGCTGACGCGTTCCCCGCGAGCGCGCGCAGGAAATCGAAGATGTATTCATAACTCGGCGCGCGGAAGAGCAGCCATGTCAGCAGCAA
The DNA here is from genome assembly GCA_035514655.1 of Anaerolineales bacterium. GTDB lineage: Bacteria > Chloroflexota > Anaerolineae > Anaerolineales > Villigracilaceae > Defluviilinea. The sequence goes on along the minus strand of DATKAU010000005.1, from coordinate 2,427 downwards.
CACGGATAACACATACAGATGCCGAATCGGTCGGAACGTCCTTTGCAACAAGTTATTGAGAAACAACCCTTCGAGCGCAATAAACAATCCGTGAAGCAGACCCCACAGAATAAAACTGGATGCGACGCCATGCCACAAGCCGGTGAGCAGGAACACGATCAGGATGTTGATCGACTGTCCCATCACAGGGAACCTGCGCCGTTCGAGTGGATAAAACACATAATCGCGAAACCACGTGGAGAGTGAGATGTGCCACCTGCGCCAGAAGTCGCCAATGGATTGCGCGATGTAGGGATAATTGAAGTTTTCGATGAAACGGAAGCCCATCATCGATGCCAGACCGATCGCCATATCGGTATAGCCTGAAAAGTCGAAGAAGATTTGCAAGGCATAACCTGCCAGACCGAGCCAGGCAAAGGTTGGGGTGAGGGCAGAGCCGGGCAGTGCAAACACTGCATTAACCGTGCCAGCCAGCACATCGGCGATCAGGATCTTTTTCGCGAACCCGCGCAGAAAACGGCGTATGCCGTCGGCGATTTGATTTGGATCAAGCGTGGGAGCAGGCAGCTGTTCGGCAACCGTCTGGTACCGGACGATGGGTCCCGCGAGCAGTTTCGGAAACATGAGCGCGTAAAACGCAAACGAGACGAGGTTCCTCTCTGGCTTTATTGTTCCTTTGGATACATCAAGCAGGTATGCGATCAGTTGAAAACTGACGAACGACAAGCCGAGCGGGAAGGTGATTGTGCCAAGCCAATTGACGACGCGTTCAGGAAAGAATCGATCCAGCCCGAGGAAGATCGCCATACCGTAGGACAGGAACAGTTTAAAAAACGCCAGCACGCCCACATTGATAAAAACTCCCAGCGGAAGAATCCATCTGGAGGGTTTTGAATCAGAGAGACGTGCCAACCCGTAGTTGATCAGGATCAATCCGGTGATGAACGCGAGATTGACCGTACTCCCCCACGCATAAAACAGCCCGCTGGCGATGATCCCGAGCAAGGGGCGCCAGCGAGGCTGGGCGATGAAGTACGCAATGAGAAAGAAAGGCAGGAAGAGAAACAGGAAGAGGGCGGTGTTGAAATTCATGGAGCAGGCGCAATTATACCGGAGGGAGAAGGTATAACCTCGCGCCTTTCCGCCTGTTTATTTTCTCTTGAAGATGATCAGGGTGAACCCATCCGGGTCGCGCAGGAGAAATTCGCGATTGCCCCAGGGTTGATCCTGGGGTTTCGCGGCAGGCTTCAACCCCTTGGAATGACGGATATGGAATGTCTCGGGTTGGTCATGCATAAAGGACTCACCACCCCTCCGAACTGTCACGCTACACCGGCTTGAGTTCAGGCGCGACGACGGCGATGCTCGAACGGCTGGAGAAAAGCGGATTGATCACGCGGCAGCCCAACCCCGAGGACCGACGCGGGACGATAATCTCCCTCGCCAAAGCCTGAACGGAAAGGGTCGCGCCGTGGTTTGCGTCGGTGCGGCAGACGCAGGATGATTTGGTGTCGAGATATTCCATGGAGGAACTGGGACTGATCCTGGATTTCTTCGAACGGTCTGCAACAATGTGGGACGAGGACCGCGCGAAACTAAAAGCGAAACATCCATGAGTTTAAATGATGCGTGCAGATTTTTAAATGGGTCAAGAACTATTGAAGGAGTGCCGCTACCTCTTGCGTGAAAACCACCACCAGAACAATCCTCCCAACATAATCGCAGCTGCACTTAATATTAGTGGCAGATTTGACCGGCGCGATGGTTCGGCGGCAGGGACAGTCGGGGTTGACGTGGGTAATGGCTGGGGTATGACAGACGGAGTTGGAGACGGCGTACTCGTCGTTGGGCTGGGAGTAAATGTGGATATGGCAGGCGGGGTGACGAGAAGGACAAGTTTTTGTTCCGGGAGGATGACGGAGGTGTTATTCAGTCCATTCCAGTTCATTAGATCCGAAAGTGGAACCACATACAGTCCGGCAATCCAAAAAAGCGTTTCACCGCTCTGCACTGTGTGATAGTAATTGCCATCCGCTTCCGGGGTGAGTCTCTGTATGGCGCTCAACGTCGGGCTGGGGGTGACGTTGCCCGGGGAGATCAAAAGTTTCTGCCCAATTTGCAGTGGCCACGCCTCCAGGAGTCCATTCAATTCGAGGATCCGATTCACAGGGACGCGATAGGCTTCCGCAATTGTGATCAGCGCCTGATAGGGCTGCACTTCGTGGATGATTCTGCCATCTGCATCCGGGGTTTGAGGCACGATTACGCCAAAGGGTGTCGGTGTGGCATAACCTTCCGTGTTCTTTCCCGGGATGAATAAGCGCTGCCCTGATTGCAGCGGTGTATTGCGGGATACGTTGTTCCAAACTTCCAGGTCGTGGATGGTAATCTGGTAGGCAATCGCAATCGACCAGAAGGATTGCCCCG
>DATKAU010000004.1:0-8300 GCA_035514655.1 Anaerolineales bacterium | reverse complement strand
GCAGTGGGCGGGCTTGCTCAGCGGGGCGTTGTATATCCTGCCGATTATCTTCATGGTCGGCGTGTTGTGGTTCATCTTCCGCCAGGCGCAGGGATCGAACAATGCCGCAATGTCGTTCGGCAAATCGCGCGCACGCATGTTCAGCGGCGAGCATCCCACGGTCACCTTTCAGGATGTAGCCGGCGCGGACGAATCGAAGCAGGAACTGGCGGAGGTGGTCGAGTTCCTCAAGGAGCCGCAGAAGTTCATTCAATTGGGCGCACGCATTCCAAAAGGCGTGCTCCTTGTCGGTCCTCCAGGAACTGGCAAAACCCTGCTTGCCAAGGCTGTCTCGGGCGAAGCGGGAGTGCCTTTCTTCTCGATCTCTGGATCTGAATTTGTGGAAATGTTCGTCGGTGTGGGCGCGAGCCGCGTGCGTGACCTGTTCGATCAGGCTAAACGGCATTCGCCGTGCATCGTATTCGTGGATGAAATCGACGCGGTGGGCCGTCAGCGCGGGGCTGGGCTGGGTGGATCACACGATGAACGCGAACAAACCCTTAACCAGATGCTCGTTGAGATGGATGGCTTCGATACCGACACCAATGTCATTATCATTGCCGCGACTAACCGCCCCGATATTCTTGATCCGGCGCTTCTGCGCCCGGGTCGCTTCGATCGCCGCGTAACCCTGGATCGCCCTGATATGAAAGGGCGCGAAGCCATTCTAAAAGTGCATGTCAAAGGCAAGCCGCTCGAGCCGGGGGTAGACCTGGGTTCATTGGCTCGTGGCACGCCCGGGTTTGTGGGAGCCGATCTCGAAAACATGGTCAATGAGAGCGCCATCCTTGCTGCAAGACGAAACAAGAAATCGATCGGGCAATCTGAATTGGAGGAAGCCATCGAGCGCGTAGTGATGGGACCGGAACGCAAATCGCGTTTGATCTCGGACGAAGAGAAACGCATCATTGCCTACCATGAGGCTGGTCACGCCGTCGCGATGAATGCCATCCCCGAGGCGGATCCTGTTCAGAAGATCACCATTGTGGGCCGCGGGCAGGCGGGTGGGCTGACGTGGTACAGGCCTGAAGATGATCGCATCCTTACATCCCGCAAGAAGATGACCGCAGCGCTGGTTGGCTTGCTCGGCGGTCGTGTTGCTGAGGAACTGGTCTTTGACGATATCACCTCTGGCGCCTCCAGCGACATCGAACGCGTGACCCAGATGGCACGTATGATGGTGACCCGGCTCGGCATGTCCAGTGAATTGGGACCGATGATCTACGGACAGAAGGAGGAGTTGATCTTCCTTGGGCGCGAGATCTCGGAACAGCGCGACTACTCCGAAGCCATCGCTGAAAAGATCGATGTGGAAGTCCGCAAGATTGTGGATGATGCCTACAAATCCACCAGAAAAATCCTCACGAAATATCGCAAGGAACTGGATGCAGTTGCGCAGAAACTTCTCGAAGTGGAAACCCTCACCCGTGAAGAGTTTGAAAAGGTCTTCCCGCCGCCATTCCCGAAGAAGAGCGGCACGCCGCAAGTGGTGTAGTTAGTTGAAAATATAAGAAGAGCCCTGCAAATCGCAGGGCTCTTCTTCAATATTATGAGCATCAGCTCGAAAATGGTGCTACTTGACGCCTTCTTTGTGCTGCCTCACCAGTTCGCGGCGCAGGATCTTACCGACTGTTGTCTTGGGCAGCTCGTCTCTGAATTCCACGTGGGTGGGGACCTTGTATGGCGCCAGGCTGACTTTGCAAAATGCGCGGAGTTCCTCTTCGGTCAATGTTTCGCCGGGTTTCAACACCACCCATGCCTTGACCGTTTCACCGCGGTTCGGGTCGGGGATACCCGCCACACCCACCTCGAGCACCTTCGGGTGCGCGGCAATGGTTTCCTCCACCTCACGCGGCCACACCTGGAACCCGCCCGGTTTGATCAGTTCCTTCTTGCGATCGACGATGTAAAAATAGCCATCCTCGTCCATGCGGACGATATCGCCGGTGTATAGCCAGGTTTTTCCGTTTTTGTCTGCGCGCAGGGAATTTGCCGTTTCCGTCGGCATGTTGTGATAGCCCTTCATCACCTGCGGACCGTGCAAAAGAAGCTCGCCAATTTCACCCTCAGGTAAATCTGTTTCGCCATCGTCCAGGCTGACGACCCTGCATTCCATATTGGGGAGCGGCATGCCGATCGAGCCGACCTTATTGACCCCGAGCAGGGGGTTGCAGTGTGTCCCGGTCGGCGCTTCGGAAAGTCCGTAGCCTTCAAAGACTTTACCGCCCGTTAATTCTTCAAATCGTTCCTTTGTTTCGCGCATGAGCGCAGCAGAACCGGAGATACAGGCTTTGATGGACGAAAGATTGTATTTTCCAGCCTTGACATCCGGGTGGTTGTTGATGCCGTTATACAACGCCGGCACCCCAGGGAAGATCGTGCACCGATATTTCGAGATGTTATCCATCACATCCTTCAAGTCGCGGACATTGGGGACCATCACCATGGTTGAGCCGGTTGCCATGGAGAGATTCATCCCCGCCACCATCCCATACACATGAAAGAGTGGAATGCCCATGAGGAAAACCTCCTTGCCTTCCTCGAGGTTGACGAACCAGCCGCGCAGTTGCAGTGTATTCGCTACTACATTGCGATGCGTCGCCACTGCAGCCTTCGAGACGCCCGTGGTCCCACCCGAATATTGGAACAACGCCGTATCGTCAGGATCAATCTCCACCCTGGGTCGAGCCGCCGAGGAATATTTTGAAAGCAGGTCCTGCATCCACACGTCACCCTCAGGGAGGTTTTTATCGACGTGGAATCCGCCCTTCTTCTCGCGCAATAAAGTGAACAGGATGCGCATGACCGGTGGGAGCGTTTCCTTGAGATTCGTCACGATCACTTTTTTAATCTTCGTGTTGGGCTGTGCCTTCTTGATCGTGTTGTAGAAATTCGTCATCACGAACATCACTTCGATGCCCGCGTCGTTTGCCTGATGCTCGATCTCATGCGGTGTGTACAGCGGGTTGGTCGCAACGACGACACCGCCTGCCTTGATGATTCCAAAATATGCCATCACGAACTGCGGCGTGTTCGGCATGAAGATCCCGACCCGGTCGCCCTTCTTCACACCCATACCCACGAGCGCGGCGGCAACACGATCGCTGATCGCGTTCATTTCCTTGAATGTGATGACTGCGCCCTTGAAGATCGTGCAGGCGCGATCTGGATATTTACGCGTCGACTCATCCAGAAAATAGTACAACGACACTTGAGGAATATCAACTGTATGAGGGACCCCTTTATCGTAATGAGCAAGCCAAGGTTTGTCGTTCATGATATCTCCTCTTTTCTTATGATGTTTCCAGTATATACAATGCAGAATCAAAAGTCAACTGCCTTGTGTCATTACCCCTCTTCAGGGGGTTGCGAGGAGGGCTCTTGCTCGTCCCGACGAAGCAATCTCCTCCGAATTTGTTCAGCGATTCTTTCAACAATCCCCTCGTCCACCCGGAACCACAAAATTTCGGGATCGGACTCCTTGAACCAATTCGCCTGCCTGCGGACGAATACCCGCGTCGCGCGCCGGATGAACTGCTTCGCTTCCGCGATCGTGATCCTGCCTTCGATCACCTGCACACATTCCCGGTACCCGATCGCGGACATTGTCGGCAGGGCGGGGGAGTAGCCTTTTGCCAGCAAACCCTGCACTTCATCCAAAAATCCGTTCGCAAACATCGACTCGATCCGCGCGTCGACCCTTTCATACAATTCCGTGCGCGGGCGGCTGAGCCCGAAGGTGATCAGCCGATATGGCGAGTCAGTTTGACTGCGCTGTTCGGAGAATTTTTTGCCTGTCGTCATGATCACTTCCAGCGCGCGAATGGTGCGTCGGAAATTACGCGGATCGATGTTCTTTGCGGCTTCGGGGTCAAGCTCCCGTAAATTTTCGTATAGCCAATGAATTCCATTTTCCTCTTTTTGGCGTTCCAATTCTTTCCTTAACTGTTCATTAGGTTTCACTTCAGGCGGAGTCCAGCCTTGAGTCACGGCGCGGATGTATTGTCCGGTGCCGCCGACAAGGAACGGCAATTTGTTTCGTGTATGAATATCAACGATAACTTCGCGCGCTTTTTGTTGAAAGACCGCCAGGCTCAAAGTTTCATCGGGGTTGGCGATGTCAATCAAATGGTGCGGCACACGCCTCTGTTCTTCGTGCGTGGGTTTTGCTGTGCCGATGTCCATGCCGCGATAGAACAGCCTCGAATCTGCAGAGACGACCTCGCCGTTCAACCGTTCTGCGAGTTGGATCGCAACCTCTGTCTTGCCAACAACTGTCGGGCCGACGATTAATATGAGGAAGGGTTTAGACCCGGCAGGTCTTGAGGGATCTGTCGGATTCTGTTCTTGGTCAGGTGACTGCATTCTCAAAATGAGTAATCTTCGGCTCCATGCCAGGTTTTCCCTCTATTGAAATCACATCGATCTGCCAGTGGTCGATTTCATGCTCCATGGCGTAATGCTCCGCAGCGGAGAGCATATGCAGGCGTTTACGTGCGGTGATCGAGTCTTCGGGCATGCCCATTTTGTCCGATGTTCGAGTTTTGACTTCGATGAAGATGGTAATGTCACCCTGTCTGACGACGATGTCGATTTCGCCATAGGGTGTCCGGGCGTTGCGGGTGACGATCTCTGCACTGCGTTGTGTGAGATATCCCGCGGCAATCTCCTCACCCCATTTGCCGATGCGCTGGTTGTGCTTCATGAGAGGAATTCCCGCAGAACGGAGTACAGGCGTTGTTCCAGCCCGTCGGTCGCAGGCGGTTTATTCGCTGCAAGCCGCGAGTAATGCTTGAGCATGATCTTTGTTGTATGCTCGATGGAAAATTGATCCGATGCCCTTTGCGCTGCCGCGCCCATTTTCTTTTGCAGATCCCTGTTCGAGCAGAGCAGGGTCAACTTGGCGGTGTAGGAGGCGAGATCGTCCGCCGATAGCATGCCTGTTTTGCCATCCACGATGGAATCGCTGATGCCCGGTGAATCGATCCCAACCACGGGAAGCCCTGCTGCCATCGCCTCGATCACTGAGAATGGATGCACCTCGGTCACCGAGGCGGTTGTAAAGATATCGCACATGGCAAGGTAGGGCGGAAGTTTTGGATAGGGGATCGATCCGGTGAAGCAGATCCGGTTGCCAAGTTCAAGTTTGCCCGCGATGGACTTTGTCTCCTCCTCGTCCTCCTTTTGGCCGCCGCCGATAATCAATAATTTGGTGCTAGGGATGGCGCGCGCCACACCTGCAAAAGCACGCAAAAGAAATTCGAGGTTCTTTTCAGGGGCAATCCGGCCCATATATACGAGGAGGATATCGTTGCGATGGAATCCGAAATCGGCTCGTTTGAGTGGTTTCGCCTGCAGGAAGGGATTCAAATCTGCGCCATTGGGCACGACTTCAACACGGCTCTTCACGCCGTATTGTCGGAGAATCCGTTCCATTCCGCGCGACGGCGATATGACCAGATCCACGTTCGAGCAGAACTCGGGCATGTAGGCGTTGAGCAGTCCCTGGCTGACCTCAATGGGCATCAGGGGGAGTTTCGCCTGGGCGTACAGATCGTATCGGGTATGGTTTGTGAAGATGATCGGGATCTGCCTGCGGCGGCAGTAGCGCAGGGCAAGCCGCCCGCTTAGAAAGGGATGGTGCACGTGGACCACATCCATGGTCTGGAGGAGTTTGCGGGCGGCGGTTTTGTAGCGCGGGGAGAGGTAAAAGCCCGTATCTGCAATGGGCAAGCCCCGGCTGCGGATGACGCGTTCCTCGTCGTCCTTGTACTCCAGGTCACCGAAGGTGAAGACGTACACCTCATGCCCAAGCTTTTCAAGGGCGCGTTTATTCAAGTCTATGTAACTGGTCACGCCGCTGACGTAAGGTTTGTAGGCGTCCGCCATCATGCCGATGCGCATCGTTTGATCGTACAGGCAAGCAGTGCGAGAGTCAAGGAGAATGCGCGGGAGGGCGTGATAGAATCGCCGCATGACCGTGAAATTGATCCTGCGCGACAGGGAATTCGAGGTGAAGCCCGGCATGATGCTGCTGGACGCCCTGAGGAAGATCGGTGTCGTGCCTGAGTCGGTAATTGCCACGCGGGAAGGCGAGATGATCCTCGACGATGAAATTTTGAAGGACGCCGATGTGGTGAAGTTGATCGCGGTGATTTCGGGAGGCTAGTGTCGTTGCGAGGAGCGACCCTGAGCGATAGCGATGGGAAGCGACGACGTGTGCCCCGCAGGGGTAAGCAATCCCCCGTTGACAAGCGGATTGCTTCGTCGGACTTCGTCCTACTCGCAATGACAAGGTGTGTATATGAAATGTAAAAAATGCGGTGGGAAAGCCTCGGTGAACATGCGCCAGCATAAACTGGCGTTGTGCGGGGATCATTACCTCGAATGGCTTCCCGAGCAAACCGAGCGCTTCATCAAAAAGTATGAAATGTTCACGCGTCACGAAAAAGTCCTGGTGGCGGTTTCCGGCGGCAAGGATTCGCTTGGGTTGTGGGATCTACTCGTACGGCTCGGCTATCACGCCGACGGGTTGTATCTGGGGCTTGGAATCGATGGTGGCATAAATTATTCGCATGAATCTCAACGGCTGACTGAAAATTTTGCCAGAGAATACCATTTGAAACTTCATGTCGTTGATATCGAAAAAGAATACGGGCAGTCCATCCCTGTTCTTTCAGAATTGTCGCATCGCGGGCATGGCAAGCCGTGCGCTGTTTGCGGGCTGACCAAGCGCCACGAGATGAACCGCATCGCGCGTGATCTTGGGTACGATGTGCTGGCGACGGGACATAACCTCGACGACGAAGCTGCGGTATTGTTTGGAAACACACTTTCGTGGTCGGCGGATTTTCTACTGAGGCAGGGACCGGTCCTTCCCTCCGCTGAGGGCCTGGCGCGCAAGGTCAAGCCGCTTTGCCGCTTCTACGAACGCGAGATGACAGCATATTGCATTGCCCGCGGTATTGAATATATCTATGAGGAATGTCCGTTCGCGGAGGGGTCGCAATCGATCTATTACAAGGAATTGTTGAATAAACTCGAAACGGATCGTCCCGGCGCAAAGCTGACATTCTATCTGCGCTTTCTTGAGGCACGCAAAAGCGGGGAACTGTTTGTCGAAAGGCCTGCCGCGCTGGCGCATCTGCATCCCTGCGCCAATTGCGGACAACCCACCTCCGCACCCGATCTATGTTCGTTTTGCAGGATGGTCGATAAGGTGAATTCTATAACGGTTTAGGAAGATGGATCTTGAATGGAATGGTTTGCAGGGCGCATTTCATTCTTAGAATGCTTGTGCTAGAATGGGCGGGTTCTTGTTTAGCGTGCAGAAGCACGAGAACGAGAAGGGTCAAAGATCTGGAAAAAGACAGGCGAAATGACTCTTGTCACTGAGTATGCAAAGCCTGTACACTGGAGGGCATGAGCCCAAGACGCAAGCGGCCTCTTCATCCGTCGGAGACGAAGGATCAGCAGATCAGTGAACTGCAGGAACAACTGTCGCAGGCGCTGGAGATTATCCGGAAGCAGCAAAAACAGATTGAACGTCTGGAGGAGAGGGTAGAGCAGCAACAGGAAGAGCTCGAGTATCTGAAGCGGATTGGGAAGCGTCAGGCGACGCCGTTTGCGCGGCGACACTGGGTGGAGAGACCGAGACGACCGGGACGCAAAGCGGGGAAAGGCAGATATGCTCATCGAGAACTGCCACAGGTGGTCAAGATCAGTGAGACAAAGGAAGCCAAACTGCACGGCTGTCCGGCTTGCGGCAGCCGGCTGGAGGCGATCCGCAAGCAGGAGCAGTTCGTCACGGATATCCCGGTGGTGGAAGTGAAGACGACCCGTTTTGTAACCTACAGCGGCTACTGCACCGCTTGCCACAAGCGAGTGCGTTCGCAGCATCCGGAACAAACCTCGCTGGCCACGGGAGCTGCAGGAGTCATGGTGGGTCCACGGGCGAAAGCCCTGGCTGCCGACCTCAAGCACCGCCTGGGCGTCTCGTATGGCAAGGTCGGTGAAGTGCTCAACGATGCCTTTGGTCTGCAAGTCAGCCGCAGCGGCTGGTGCCAGGCGGATCAGAAACTGGCTCGCACCGCCCGCCCCGTCTATGAAGAACTGCTCGCAGCGATCCGGCAGTGCAGTGTGGTCAATGCCGATGAGACCGGCTGGCGGATCGGGACGCTCTCGGCTTGGTTGTGGGTCTTCACCCACCCTGAGGTCACGGTCTACACCATCCGTGCCAACCGCAGCAGCGACGTGGTGCT
>DATKAU010000003.1:0-5898 GCA_035514655.1 Anaerolineales bacterium | reverse complement strand
TCTTTCGCGGAGTCCGCGCTGTTTTTTCGTCCGAAAAATCTGTCGAAGAATCCCATGTCACTTCCTCCTCGCCAGCCGCTGGATCCGTTCCCACAGGCTTCCCTGGCTTTCAAGATCAAGGAACGGGACGTTTTCACCCTTAAGGCGTTTTGCAATATTGCGGAAAGCCTGCCCGGCGCGGCTCTTGGGGTCGTGTGCCACAGGCGCGCCGCGATTCGATGCAATGATGACGTTTTCATCTTCGGGCACGATGCCGATTAACTCAATTGCAAGCAGGTCAAGCACATCCTCCGGCGATAGCATATCCTTGCTTTTTACCAACGAGGGATTCAGCCGGTTCAGGATCAACGACGCAGGACCCTTCTCCTCCGCCTCGAGGATGCCGATCACCCGATCTGCATCGCGCACTGCGCTGACCTCGGGATTGGTGACCACCACCACGCGATCCGCGGCAGCGATGGCATTCCGGAAACCGCGCTCGATTCCAGCCGGGGAATCGATCAACACAAAATCGAAATCGGATCGCAGATCCTTGACCACGCGCAGCATATCGCTCGCGGAGACTGCATTTTTGTCCCTCGTCTGGGCGGCGGGGATCAAATACAACCCGGGCAGTTTTTTGTCACGAATCAACGCCTGCTTCAACCGGCAGCGTCCTTCGATAACATCCACAAGATCGTACACAATCCTGTTCTCCAGGCCAAGAATCACATCGAGGTTGCGCAATCCGATGTCGCCGTCGATGCAAACGACTTTCGATTTATCCGCCGCAAGGGCAACGGCGAGATTCGCGACAGCAGTGGTCTTACCTACTCCGCCTTTCCCAGATGTGAGCGTGATGACTTGTGCCGGCATGTGTTTTTCCTAGGATTGTTTTGGCGACCAGTATTCAGCTTGAAGCTTTCCATCTTTATTGAGCCGCGCCATTTCAGGGCGCGGGGTTTCACGAGGATCCAACACCGCGGAAGATTCATCCGCAATGCGTAACTGTGTGGCTGAGAGGTCAAGCGCGCAGATCACCGCGGAACGATTGCCTTTTGAGCCGGCATGGATCAGCCCGCGCACACGTCCCCAGACGATGACGTTTCCCTCGGCGACGATTTCAGCTCCCGGGTTGACATCGCCAAGCACCACCACATGCCCCGGAAATTCAACCCGTGTTCCGGATCGCAGCGTGCGGTTCAAAAACAACGAAGTCTCCTCGCCAATATCTTCGACCGCGAACTGGCGTGTTTCCTCAGGTCGGGGTTTCGATATCCTTGTGGCAAGCCCGAGCAACTGGGCAGTCTTCTCGGTGGTCGGTGATTCGCTGATCACCGCCCAAAGGTGGATGCCACGCTCGGAAAGTTGATCGCGCACTTCTACGAGGTCGTTCACGTGCAACACCTGCGTCGATACATCCAGCGCCAGCCGCGCACCCTGAAAGAACGACTGCTGTCCGTCCACCTGCGCGATCAAGGCAGCGCGTTGATCCTCCCATGAAGCGTCATCCATGGTGATCAAGAGTCCATCGCGCAAGCCCTTAATGTGAAGAAGGGACCGGGTATCGTTCATTTTTCCATGCAATTTGAAAATTATAGCACGAGTGGGAAATGAAATTTACCTGCCGCCGTCCTGTTGGAGATCGATCGCCTTTAATTCAAAGTATGCCTGCATCACCCGCGCCACGATTGGAGCTGCAACGCTGCCGCCCTCACCGCCATTGTAGGCAAACGCAATAATGATGATTTCGGGGTCATCGTAAGGTGCATAAGCCAGCGTCCAGGCATGTGTTGGCCAGGCGCCAAACTGGCAGCGGTTGGCGATACGCGCCACATCGTCGCAGTATTCGGCAGTGCCGGTCTTGCCCGCAATAGCGACCGGTATCGGAAAAACCTCGGTGAAGATATCGTGTAGCGTACCGAGCTCCTGCGTGACTGCCATGCGTGTCCCTGTGCGAACAGCCTCAATAGTGGATGGCTGAATGATCTTTAAGTTACCGGTCTGATCGCAGTAACCCTGATCGCAACTCCATTCCTGAATGCGCTGTTCGACTGTCGTATCCCATTTCATGTTGGGTGTGAACGGGGAAATCTGATAACTGCCGGGGGGCGGGGAGGAAAACGAATCGGTCGGGTCCACCGGGTTGACCCACACGTCGCTGACCGACCCATCACGATTCGTGATCTGGCGCACTTCGTACACTGCGAAGTTCACCGGATCGAACCACATGGGGATCACCCTTCCTTCCGCGTCCTGCACTTCTCGCACAACGGTGGGTTGCATCAGCTTGCCGTAGTTGGCGATTGTCGCACCGGACAACAACACTTGAAGCGGAGTGCTAAGCACATATCCCTGTCCGACACTGGCAATATAAGTATCACCCGTCGACCAATTCTCGCCGGTGTTGATGCGCTTCCACTGCGGGGATGGGACAAGCCCGTCCTCCTCGCCCGGAAGTTGAATCCCGGATCTCGCGCCATACCCTAGAGCCCGCGCGTATTCGCCCAAACGGAAGATGCCAAGCCCCTCCTCGATCTCGCCTTCGAAGCCGCCTCCGAGTTTGTAAAAGCACACGTTGCTCGAATAGGCGATGCATCGTAGAAAATCGAGTGAGCCAAAACCCGCCTCGTTAATAACTCCGTTGCGCTCATAAATCCAATCAACGAAAGGGCGCGAATTCCGTTCGGTGCATGGATCGTTCGGCGAAAAACGCTCACACAGCACCAGCCTGCCCGGGGTTTCAACGATATCCCCAGGACCCACCACACCTTCGTTATATGCGCCGGTTGCCGTGGAGAGTTTGAACGTCGAGCCGGGCGGGATCTCCGCCGAAATGGCATTATTTACCAGCGGCCGCCTGGGGTCCTGGCTGAGTTGATCGTAATAGTATCCCGGAATGAAGCGAGCCAAACGGTTATTTTCAAACGTCGGGTATGACACCATCGCCATGATTTCGCCCGTTTTCGGGTTCATCGCAATGACAACGCCGCTCGAGATTCTGGTCGTGCTGAAGTAGGTATTCCAAAAATTGATCTCATCCAAGAGAGCGGCTTCGGCGGCTTTTTGCAGGCGTGTATCGATGGTAAGCACCACGTTATTCCCGGGTTCAGACGGGATGGGCGGCTCAAGATTCCTGAGCTCCTGCCCTGCTACATCGATCTGTACGACCCGCGTGCCGTTCCGTCCGATCAATATATCGTCGAGGGAGGTTTCCACACCCGCGTAGCCGATCTTGTCACGGTTTGGAACAAAACCCCGTTCGCGGTAATCCACCTCAAGCGCAGCAGGGATGGGACCGAGAAACCCGACAACGTTCGCCGTCAGAGACCCGGTCGGGTAGTCGCGCACAGGTTCTATCTCGATGTCAACACCGGGCCAGTCCAGTGACTGTTCCCGAATTACGCGAGCAAGTTCCTCGCTGATGTTGCAGGTGATTTTCACAGGCGTAAACGGTGCCAGCGATTCCCCCAATGCAACCATATCTGCGATGCTGGGACCTGGCAAGCAGGCTGAAAACAATTTTGCATTTTCCAGAGTTTCATCGGTAACCGGACCACCAGCGGGAACTTCTATCAGTTCGGAGAGTTCGCGGTATATCCGCTGGATATCCGCATCATCGTCGGGCAATCCCGCGGGGGTGATCACTACGTTATATGAGGCGATATTTCTGGCAAGAATATAACCGTTTACATCATAGATGATTCCGCGCGGCGCGGGATCCCTGATCTCAGTGGTGTAATTCTCCACAGCCTGATCGAGCCATTGGCTGTCCCCAAGCAGTTGGAGGGATGTCAGGCGGAAGATCAAGACGCCTACAACAACGACGATGATCCCGTAGACAAGGAGCGAACGCCAAACCTGGGGTTCGAATTTTTCAACCGCTGGTTGTTTCATACAGCCTCCGCCGATGGATACATCCATAATGCCAGGTCGCGCATCACGGCATATACCGGGATTGCAAGAAGCAGGTTCAGCAGGACAGCCGGAAGGGTGACAAGACCGAAAATATCTGCAACCGGTAGTGTTATGCCGAACAGGCGCAGGGTGATGACTGAGAAAATGTGGATCATGAGTGTGCCAATGAATGAAACCAGGAACATTGCCAGCAGCGGAGCCTGCCAGACGCGCCGCTGAAGCATCCTCGCCAGGAGGACAACGAATAAATAACCGATCAGCGGCACAAACCATGGAATCCCCGAAATAAAACCGATCAGTGAACCTGCGGCGATCGCCCAATGCCATGCAGTATCCACCTGTTCCTGCAACGACCATGCAGCAAGCATAATGAGCGGGAGATCAGCCGCGCCGGAAAGCAGCGTGACCCGGCTGACCACGGCTGACTGCAGCAAGACAGCCAGCAGGATGACAGGGATGGCAATAAAATTTTTCATGTCATGGAGCCGGGAACAACGGCGCAATATCCACCGGCTGAAAGTTTACGATAATCAGAACGATCTTGAGCCCGTTGAAATCGACAACGGGCTGGATTGTGGCTTGCTTAAACAAATCAAAATCACGCGAACGAACATTAACCACCTGCCCAACGATCAAATCAGGAGGATATCCGCCCCCAAGCCCGGAGGTGAGGGCAAGATCACCCGCTTGCAAAGAAATATCCTGGGGGATGAGTTCGAGGCTCAGGTCACCGGTCACCGATCCCACGAGCGATGCTTCGGTCTCCGCGTTTTGGAGGCGGACGTTGACATTCGAAGCAGGATCCGTGATCAGCTGGACGCGAGCCGCATCCGCAATTACCGCATCCACCCTGCCCACGAGTCCTTGATCCGTCACCACGGGCATACCGCGTAGAATCGCATCGTTTGACCCGCGGTTGATGATCACAAAATGCAAAAACGGACTCGGATCGTAACCGATCACCGCCGCGGCTTTGTAGGTATTCTCGGGGTTGGCACGCGAGAAATCAACCAGCGCGGCGAGGATCTCAGTCTCGCCCACATCCTGCTGCAGTTGGATCACCTGCGCCTGCAATTCCGCCACCTCTGCTTCCAGTTCGGTGTTGCGCTGCCGCAGCGAGGCGATGTCACGCGGCGCAGTTAAAAAATCCTGCACCGCGACAAATCGCGAGGAGAACCAGGCCTGGAGATTAATCAACGATCCCGATACGATGTTCGATGCGCTTCCAAAGTAGCCCCCCAGCGCAAGCGCCATCACCCCTCCCACGATCAGGAAAATGATCGTTGTTTGAAGTGTGCGTGAAAATAAATTTCTCATGTTAGAGTACAGAACATTCCAATGTCTTCGATGCGGGAATAAAACACATCAAAGGCTTCCTGCCGGTTCGATTAAACCCTGTGGCGCGTGCTTCCGCGTTCCAAACCGACCAGATACCGGCTTAGATTGTCGAAATCCTCGAACACCATTCCCGCGCCGCGTGCCACACAGGTAAGCGGATCTTCCGCCACCCATACGCGCAGTTTGAGTTCATCCGTCAGCCGATCAGACAACCCCTGCAACAACGCGCCGCCGCCGGCAAGGCAGATCCCTATGTCCATCAAATCCGACACAATCTCGGGTGGAATCTCATCGAGTGCGTCCCTGATCGTATCCACGATCACTTGTACCGATCCCGCCAGCGCTTCACGCATTTCCACTGATGAAACTTCGATGGATTCAGGCAAGCCTGTGACCAGGTTGCGCCCGCGCACTTCCATGGTCTTTTCGGGCTGGAGCGGATACGCCGATCCAATTTTCCATTTGACCTGCTCCGCCACGCCCTCCCCCACCAGCAGGTTGTATTTGTTGCGAAGGTACTGAACGATATCTTGATCCATTTCGTCGCCTGCCACGCGCAGTGATCGTGACGCCACCACGCCGCTCATCGACAGGACCGCCACCTCGGTCGTTCCGCCGCCGATATCCACCACCATGCTTCCGCGAATCTCGCCGACGGGCAGC
>DATKAU010000002.1:0-9033 GCA_035514655.1 Anaerolineales bacterium | reverse complement strand
GCCTACATGGTCGCCGGACGGTAGCAAACTAGGCTATGTAGGTAGAAATGGGATTTTCTATCTAGAGGCTGACAAAGTCCTTGGAAGGGATATCTATGAACGGTTGTGTGATTGAGAAGAATAAATCTTGGAAGTGAAATCTGCCTACCCTGATCATCATAATTCAAAGGAAAATTAATCTTCGGGTTCTTATCATTAATCGCCATATTCATCCTGTTGAACTTTAAACATACATTTGCTCCAGCCAAATATGGGTTTGGCCTTGAATAATGGAGTGACCAAAATTTGTCATTGAGATAAATACGCCTGTATTAACATATTAACAGCATAGCGGAGCATGCCTTTTACTCAGGAAGAATCGGCGGTTTCGCCTTATCTTAACCAAAGGACTTCGAGACGCGCTCGCGGTCCTTTTTGTTTTTAAGTAGGCGCGTCGATCTCGTGCCAGGCTCCACCGGGCTGCGTTTCGATCGTATCCAGCGCGTTGAAATAATCGAGCATCACGGTCTGATCGAAGAGGCGGGCATACACCATGGTGGTATTCAGGCTCGCATGACCCAGCAGTTTCTGGATCGAAGTCACCGGGCAGCCCACGTTGAGCAGTTGTGTTCCAAACGTGTGGCGCAGGCGATTCGGCGAAATGAGTACCTCTACCTGCCTGCCCACCGCCCGCAGGCGTTGCGCCAGATAGCCCGTCTTCAATGGCAGGTGATTTCGAACAAACACATGCCCGTTCGTTTGCTCGCTCCCGCGCACGGCCAGGTAGGCGCGCAGGGCATGCAGTTGCACATCGGTGAGGTACAAGGCGCGTCCCTTGCGCCATTTTCCATCGCGTACAAATAACCGCTTCGCATGGTTGGCGGTGGAGATGTAGAAATCGGGAAAACGCAACCTTTCCACCTCGCCCACTCGCAGCCCGCCTTGCCATAACAAATGGAAGACAGCCCGCAGCAGCAACGCATCGTGCCTCTTCTGCTCACTGTGGGCGGTCAAGATTTCCGCATCGACTGCCTCACGTATGCGCTGAACCTGCGCGGATGAGATATAGCGCGGCAGGCGATCCACATCCTTCAGGCGCTGAATGTTTTCAAGCGATGGATGAATATCAAAACCATCCTCCTTCAAATACGACAGAAAACTCCGTAGCAGGCTCAGGCTCCCATTCACGGTACTCGCTAATCCCGCCACGTGCCCGCTTGCGGGCTCCGCACCCATTCGATGAACTGACCGGCTTCAGTTCGCATCAGACTGCCTCCAGTATGTGATGTTGCAGGGCACATTGAATACGGCTTTCTAACGCAGATGCAACTCTGATTTGACGGGGAAAACTGCGGGAGGCAGTATAATCGGGGTGCACGAAAATTCTGAACTCATCCCTTTTTGGAAGGTGTCATGACCAATCCCCTCGCTAAATCTTCCACCGGAACAGGCTTATTCTCGCCCCCACCCATTAACAGTGTCGAGGACACAGGTCTCTCCGCGTTGTGGCTGCAGGATCTCACACTCAAGATCCTCTATTCACTTGGTTACATGAGCGGCTTCAAGATCGCAGAATTAATAGCCCTACCTTTTGCAGGTGTCACCGACAGCATCCTGGAATCATTGAAACGCGAAAAATTGATCGAGGTGAAATCGTCACAGGGCGGCTTGGGCGAGGGGGCATACACCTACGGGATCACCGGGGCAGGTGTTGCACGTGCAAGAGAGGCGCTCGAACGGAGTCAGTACGCGGGTCCCGCGCCGGTGCCATTCGAAGTGTACAACGAGGCGATCCGCCGCCAGCGCACGGGGCGGCTTACCGTCACCACACGCACCATGCGCCAGATCCTCTCGCAACTTATCATCTCAGATAAAACGTTTCAAAAATTGGGTCCCGCCCTCAATTCGGGCTCGTCGATATTCATGTATGGACCTCCCGGAAACGGCAAGACCAGTGTGGCACGCGCCTTCGGAAACCTGGCGCTCACCCAGACGATGTACATTCCTCATGCCCTGTACCTCGACGGGCAGGTGATCAAGGTCTACGATCAGGTGAGCCATCGGCTCGTTCCCGATGGCGAGAGCGCATCCTCTTCGGGGACAGGGGGCACCGGCAACCTGCGTACAAGCCAGCGGCGCGACCCGCGCTGGGTGAAGATCCGCAGGCCTTTTGTGGTGGTCGGCGGCGAACTGACCCTCGAAGGGCTGGATCTGGTGTACGACGACGTCCACAAATTCTACGAAGCCCCGTTCCAGGTGAAAGCCAACGGCGGGATCCTGTTGATCGACGACTTCGGGCGTCAACAGGTGCGCCCGCGCGATCTGCTCAACCGCTGGATCGTTCCGCTCGAAAACCGCGTGGACTTCCTCACGCTTCACAACGGGCGCAAGATCGAGGTCCCCTTCGACGTTTTGATCGTATTCTCGACCAACCTGCCGCCGAAAGACCTCGTGGACGAAGCCTTCCTGCGCCGCCTGCGCCATAAGATCGAGATCGGCGATCCTTCGTATGAAGAGTACCGTGAGATCTTCAAACGCGTCGCCGCGGATAAAAACGTGGAGTACAGCGATCAGGGGCTGGCATATCTGCTTCAGGATTGGTACATCAAACGAAATCGCAAATTGCGTGCTTCACACCCGCGCGACCTGTGCGATCAGATCCTCGACATCTCCAGTTATCTCGGTGTGCCGCCCGTGATGACGCGCGACATGCTTGAGCGCGCCGCAAGCGCATATTTTGTCGATATCTAGCCGCCGAATCGAATTCTCTTTTTACGGATTACGCTTCGTAGTATCATGTGCGTAATCCGTAAATTTTTTATGATGCTTGAATCGCTCATTCAGCCTGCCATCTTTGCCCATCGCGGCGCCTCGGCGCACGCACCTGAAAACACGCTTGCCGCCTTTGAACTCGCCCTTGAACACGGCGCGGACGCCATCGAACTCGACGCCAAGTTATCTGCCGACGGGCACGCGGTTGTGATCCACGACGCGACCGTGGACCGCACGACGGGCGGGCATGGCAGGGTGAAGGATTTGGCGCTCGCCCACCTGCGATCGCTGGATGCGGGAAGCTTTTTTGACGAGCGGTTTCACACCGGGAAGATCCCCATGCTGGAGGAGGTGTTCGAAGCCATGGGGAGGCGCACCTTTATCAATGTGGAATTCACAAACTACAACTCGCCGCGCGATCAACTGGTCGAAACGGTGTGCATGCTGGTGAAAAAGTTCAACCTGCAAAACCGCCTGCTGTTCTCCTCGTTCTTCGCTTCGAACCTTGCAAACGCGCGCAGCTTTCTCCCTGAAGTACCATGCGGCTTGCTGGCGATGCCCGGTCTGTTGGGCGCGTGGGGACGGTCTTTCGGCTTTACATTTGGCTCATATCAGGCATTGCACCCCAGCCTTGCCGATACCACACACCAGCAGGTGCAGCGCGCGCACCGGTTGAAGCGCCGCGTCCATGTGTGGACGGTGAACGCAGCGGACGATATGCAGCGCCTGTTCAGCTGGGGCGTGGACGGGATCTTTACCGATGACCCGCGCCTGGCGGTGGAGATTCGGGGATCAGTATGAAGGTGAGATCCGTTTTTGGCGGGCGGGATCAACATCAGGCTTTGGTATGAGGCGGACGTTGATCATGCGGTCGAACTTTATCCGGATCATCCTCCTGACGACGATCCTCGCGTCTCTTCTCATGCCGGTGTCCGGCGCGCTTGCCCAAACGCCTGTCCCGCCGACGAAAGTGCAGGCGGTGCTCGCGTCGATGACGCCTGAGGAACGCGTGGGGCAGTTGTTCCTCGTCACGTTCCGCGGCACCGATACCAGCACAAGCTCACAGATTTACGATCTGATCGTCAACCATCACGTGGGCGGGGTTGTCCTGCTCGCGGAGAACGATAACTTTTTAGGAGAGCCTGATACGATTGCAGGCACACACCAACTTATTAGTTCGCTCCAGACCCTCGAATGGGACACGACTGCATCCCTATCGCCTACGCCGGATCGTAACACCTACGTTCCGTTATTCATCGGCATCGCCCAGGACGGCGATGGCGCACCGCACGATCAAATTTTAAACGGCCTTACTGCCCTCCCCGATGCCATGGCGATCGGCGCGACGTGGAACACCGATCTCGCCGGGCAGGTGGGCAACGTGCTGGGGAGCGAACTTTCGGCGCTTGGTTTTAATCTGTATCTCGGACCTTCGTTAGACGTATTGGAATCGCCAAATCCCTCCGCGCTTAGCGATCTCGGCACGCGGGTGTTCGGGGGCGATCCATACTGGGTGGGTGAAATGGGCAGGGCATTTGTGGCTGGTTTGCACGAGGGAAGTGGAAACCAGATGACGGTCGTTGCAAAAAACTTCCCCGGCAAAGGCGGGTCTGATCGCTCGCCGGAGGAGGAGGTCGCGACCGTTCGAAAATCGCTCGAACAACTTAAGCAAGTGGAGTTATCCCCTTTTTTTGCGATCACAAATTCGATGGATCCGGCGACCCTTGCCGATGGCCTGCTCGTTTCGCACATCCGCTATCAGGGGTTTCAGGGTAACATCCGTGCCACGACCAGGCCGGTGAGTTTCGACGCCGCTGCCCTCTCGGAGATCCTGGCACTGCCTGAATTTACGGCGTGGCGCGAGAACGGAGGCGTGATGGTCAGCGACGCGTTGGGAAGCAAAGCCGTGCGCGATTTTTACACGCAGGGCGGCGAAAATTTCTCACTGCGGACGGTGGCGCGCGACGCCTTCTCTGCGGGGAACGAGTTGCTGTACGTGGGCAACGTCACATCCACCGACCTGGATAGCGATACCTATACGGCGACCCTCGAAATCCTCAACTTCTTCACGCAGGAATATCGCAGCGACCCAGTCTTCTCCCAGCGCGTGGATGCGGCGGTGGCGCGGATCATTGCGCAAAAGTTCCGCATGTATGATCTGTTTACACTTTCGAACGTGCTCGCGCCTGATTTCAACCTCAGCCTTGTAGGCGCCTCACAGTCGGTCATGTTCGACGTGGCGCGCAATGCCGCGACCCTGGTCAGTCCCGACCCTCAGGAACTCAACACACTGCTGCCCGCGCCGCCCAATCAAAGCGACCGGATGGTCTTTCTAACCGATACATCGCTGTATCAACAGTGTACCGGCTGCCCGCTTCAGGACACCTTTGCTGCAGACGCACTGCAAAGGGTGGTGGTGCGCCTGTATGGGCAAAGCGGGAGCGAGCAGATTTTCACGAGCCGCCTTGCCTCCTTTCCGTTTTTCGAGCTCGAAAACATGCTGAACGAGGAAAGCGAATCAAATATCGAAGCTGCGCTGGACCGCTCCACCTGGATTGTGATTGCCCTCACCGATGTGCGCGACGGACAACTCGACCTGCTCCGCCGCTTCTTCTCCGAACGCCCGAACTTGATCCGCAACAAGAATGTGATTCTATTTTCGTTTACAGCGCCTTACTACCTCGACGCGACCGATATTTCGAAACTCACCGCGTATTATTCGTTATACAGCAAGCAGCAGCCCTTTGTGGACGTGGCTGTGCGGCTGCTGTTTCAGCAGATATCCCCGGCAGGCGCGTCGCCGGTATCGATCCCCGCGGTGGGATATGATCTCATCACCGCCACGTCGCCTGATCCGGCTCAGGTGATCCCTCTCGCTCTCGATCTGTCCGGATCCGGGGAGGTGCCTCCCGCCGGAACACCCACTATCGCACTCACCGAAACCCCGACATATAAAATCGGCGATACGATCGCCCTGCAAGCCGGACCGATCATTGATCATAACGGCCATACCGTGCCCAACGGGACGATTGCACGTTTTGTGATGTCTACGCGTGATGAAAGCGGCGCCATCCTGCAGCAGGTGGAGTCGACGACAGAGAAGGGTGTGGCACGCGCCTCCTTCCTGATCGACAAGCCCGGGCAGGTGGAGATCAACGTTTCAAGTGAGCCCGCAGTGATTTCAGGCGCGATCCAATTCGACGCGTCGGATGCCGGTGTTGCGGTCACGGTGGTTGTCCCGATGGTTACCGCCGCGCCTGAGATTGTGATCCCGACACCCACAGTTTTGGTGGAAAATGATTTGTACTCGCCGGAGGGATATCCGCGCCTCGGAGCCTGGCTGCTCGTCCTGCTTGCGCTGGTGGGCGGCGCCCTGCTGGTCTACTGGGCAGTCAACAGCCTCACCGACACGCGTTGGGCAATGCGCTTTGCTCTAAGCGCAGTTGTCGGCGGCCTGCTCTCGTACAACTATCTGGCGCTGGGTTTCCCAGGCGCTGCTGAGTGGATCGCCGCGGATGGCGGGGCATACGGGATTCTTTTGCTGGTGTTCGGCGGGGAATTGCTGGGGCTGATCGGCGCGTGGTTGTGGATGCGCCTGGCTAACGAGCCAGCGTCGCGAGCAGGCTGATCAAAAACAGGACGGCCGCGCTCCAAGCCAGCATTGATTCGGGCTGGTTCGCGAAAAAATCCTGGGCGGGATCGGGGCGTGACCGGCGCATTGGGAGAGGCAGGTTGGGCGATTCGCTGTGACCCAACAGGGCTTTTCGAAAATCTTCCACGGTCTGAGGGCGCTCATCCGGGTGGAGCGACATAGCCCACATCACCGCCCGTTCCGTGCGTTGCGAGATGGCGTGGTGTATTTTCCGGATCGGGATCTGGCTTTCGGGTTGAAGGAATCGTTTGCGCGCGTCGGCGGGGGATTCGTTCGTCAGCAGGTGATACAGCGTCGCACCAAAGGCGTAGATATCGGAACGGATGTCGGTGTGCACGTCGCTGCCGCCGTATTGTTCGAGAGGGGTATAGAGGGCGGTGCCCTGTCCCTGGATGATGGTGATCGTCACTTCATCAGGCGCCAGAATCTTCACGAGGCCGAAATCCACCAGTTTGATTAATCCATACGGCATGAGTTTCAGGTTACTCGGTTTGATATCGCGATGGACGATGGGCGGTTCCTGGCTGTGCAAGTGGGTGAGCGCGCTGGCGATCTGTTCCGCCCAGGCGAGCACTTCCTTTTCGGGCAGGAAGGTGTGTTTGCGCCGCGCCTCGAGCATCAGCATGCGAAGATCGCTGCCGGGGACGTAATCCATCACGAGGTAATCGCGCGGACCGTTCGAAAAAAAATCGGAAACCTTCGGCAGGTTGGGATGATCGAGACGCGCCAGCACAGTCGCCTCGCGTAAAAACTGTTCGCGGGCTTCTTCTCGGATATTTTCCGGGAGGGCGCGGTCGTATTCGACTTCCTTCAGCGCGCATTCGCGGCCCTTGAGGCGGGTATCGTCTGCAAGATAGATCGATCCCATGCCTCCCTGGCCGATGCGCTCGCGGATTCGATAGCGGCTGCGCAGCACCTCCCCGTTCTTGAGGGGTGGGAGCACTCTTCTCCTACATTGTTTGTTCGTCCAGCAGGTAAACTGCCGGCGAACGATTTATGCATGTGCAGAGTCAATTCGGCGTTGGTTCTGCACAGAAACGCATGTTTATGCTATATTACGTGCGCCGCACCGCATCAGCAGAATCACACTACCAATGGGTCTGTGAAGTGTACGGGATGATATTATAAGCTTATTTCATTGTCTCATCGTAGAAAATCCATAAGACTTTCATGAAAAAAACAGAAGATTATCCGTTACTGATTGCGCAGGAGGGTCCACTCAAAGGACAGCGCTGGCAATTAAGCCAGACGATTGTGGTGGGACGCGAGTCCACATGCGACGTGGTCGTCTCCGACCGGCAGATCTCGCGCTTCCACGCACGGCTTACACCAAGCGCCGAGGGGGTGATGATCGAAGATCTCGGAAGCAAGAACGGCACATTTCACAACGGCATGCAATTGACTGCACCGGTCGTGCTGCAGGATGGCGACCAGGTGGCGGTGGGCATCGCCCAGCAATTTTTGTACCTCACCTCCGATGCCACCATGCCTCTGCTGGACGGCGGCAAACCCGGCAGGCTGTTGATGGATCAAAAGTCGCGGCGCGTGTGGGTACGCCAGCAGCAGCTGGTCCCGCCGCTCTCTGCGCAGCAGTTCAAATTATTGTGGCTGTTGTATGAAAGCCAGGCACAGGTGGTCAGCCGGCCCGACCTGGTGACGGCGGTGTGGGGCGACGATCAATCGATGGGCGTCTCCGATCAGGCACTGGACGCGCTGATCCGCCGCCTGCGGGATAGGCTTGCCGCACTTGATCCGACCCACCAATATATCGTCACAGTTCGCGGGCATGGCATCCGGCTCGATAACCCGCCGCTGTAATTTCCTGAAACACGAACATCACGCCTCCCGCCCAGCTGCGGGAGGTTTTGTTTAACCCGTAACTTTTTCGCGCCTCCAGCGACTTCTGGGCTGCAAGCACATCAACATTTGGAGGCAGTATGAAAAAATCTTTCCGGTTCACATTCATGTCGATTGCCCTCGTCGGGGCGTATCTCCTGAGCGCCTGTGGGGGAGGGCCACCCCAATCCTCGCCGTCTGAGGCGGCGCAAAAGATTCAGGCAAAAGAGATCGTCTTCACCGGCATCGTGGAACAGATCAATGGGAATCAATGGATCGTAAGCGGGCAGGCGTTCCCGGTGGACCCGGCGGCCGCGACGGATAACGATAACCATAACGACGACTCGAACAATAACGACGTCAACAGCGGCTCCGGCGGGGGAGGGGATGATTGAATACAACCTGCGGAGGCGACCCCTCCGCAGAAATTCTTAATGGGGTCGACTTGCCATTCGATATAAAATAGAGTACATTAGGAGCTAGCAATTTTGTTCTATTTTATACAGGAGACTTGGATGGCTGACTCTGGTTTTTATCTTGGGCGTGCATACGACCCCGTAAAACAAAAATTAACTGCGAACCAAATCGATTACGATCCCGCCGATCTGACCACCCACGCAGTCGTGACGGGCATGACCGGTTCAGGCAAAACAGGTTTGTGCGTGGCGTTACTCGAAGAAGCCGCGTTACAGGGCATCCCCGCCATCATCATCGATCCCAAGGGCGATCTCACGAACCTTGTATTGCATTTCCCCGAACTTGCGCCGCAGGATTTTCAGCCGTGGATCGATTCC
>DATKAU010000001.1:0-4701 GCA_035514655.1 Anaerolineales bacterium | reverse complement strand
AATCCTGTGGAGCATCGTCAATGCGATCGGCTCACAAGCCATGCGCATCGCGGATGGATTCATCTCGATGCAGACTGGACCAGAAATCGGAGTCGCCTCGACCAAGGCGTTCACCGCTCCGCTCGTGGATCAGTACATGCTGGCGATCCTGCTCGCGGATTTACGCGGTACGATCGATGATAAACAACGAAAAGAACTGGTCGCCGATCTGAGGCTGGTGCCCGATCTGGTGGGCCGTACCCTCGAGCGCGAAGCAGATGTGGAAAAAGTCGCCCACACACTGAAAGATATACGCCACTGCCTGTACCTCGGGCGCGGCATCAACATGCCGATTGCCTATGAAGGCGCCTTGAAACTCAAGGAGATTTCATACATCCACGCGGAGGGCTATCCCGCCGGGGAGATGAAGCATGGTCCCATCGCACTGATCGACGAGCATATGCCTGTGCTGTGCCTGGCACCGAAGGACCCCTGGCATGAGAAGATGATCTCGCAGATCCAGCAGGCGAAAGCGCGTGGCGGAATCGTGATCGCGATCGCATCCGATGGCGATGAGCTGATTCAAGGCATGGCAGATCATATTTTGTGGGTGCCTGAGGCGCCCTGGATGCTCTCTCCGGTGATCACCGTACTTCCTCTACAGCTCCTTGCCTATCACATTGCCGCCCTGCGAGGGCTGGATGTGGACCAGCCTCGAAACCTCGCAAAAAGCGTAACTGTGGAATAATTTCCATAAAAACCGGCCATTCAGCGGGTTTCCAACGAAAATGGCTAACGAATCCCTGCGGGATGTGTCACATTATTTGGTACTTTTGGCTTTTAATATTGTAACAATTTCTTATCAAAAACTAGGATAAAATAGAGGTGATTATTCGCGCCAAAATGGCGCAAGGAGTATTTGGCTATGAAACTACGATCTCACGAAAAGGGGCAGGCGCTAATCCTCATTGCGTTTGCGGCAATTGGGCTGTTTGCCTTCGCCTCACTCGCGATCGACGGAAGCATGCTGCTCTCAGACAAACGCCATGCCCAGAACGCCGCCGATACAGCCGCGCTGGCGGCGGCCCTGGCTCATGCCCGCGGCGAGGACATGAACACCGCGGCAACGGATCGAGCTACATCCAACGGATATGAGGATAATGGAACAACGAAGGATGTTACGGTCACGATTGCCGATGCGCCTTCAGGTGTCTGCCCTGCAAACGTGGAGGGCAAGGAAATCACAGTTACCATTGTCTCGACCATCAATACAACATTTGCCCGTGTGATTGGTAGAAATCAGTTAACCAACACCGTCACCGCCACATCACGAGCCTGCGGCACGTACACAGGTCCGCCATTCGATGGTAATGCGATCGTCGCTCTCGCTCCCGCTGGCAAAGGTTATGATGGAACCGGTACTCCAAACTGGATCATCGAAGGTGGCGGGATATTTTCCAATTCATCCGACAATAATGCCGCCTATTGCAACGGCGCCGCAGAGATTACCGCCCCGTCGGTGACAGTGGTTGGCGGCGTTGATTTCAATTGCCATGGCGTAAATATTACCGAACCGATCAACGAGGATGCTGATCAGTACACATCATATTCGAGCTATTCCGCCCTTTTTCCAAGGGAGCCAGCTTGCAACGGCACGGCGTATCAATCGGGTGGGCAATGGCATCCCGAGGCAGGTATGGATGGGAGCACGATCGCCTTTAGCGGCGACATGGATTTTGCTTCGGGATTGTATTGTGTAACGAACAGCCCTGGACCTTATCATGGCGCGTTGACGGGCACAAACGTTACCTTTTACATCATGAGTGCAAACTTCAGCATGACCTTCAACGGCGCTGGCAATCATTTCAACGCCACAGCACCCACCAGCGGCGAATATGACGGCGTGTTGATCTACATGGCGCCGCAGGTCGATGCCAACGGCAACTTGCTCAACACCCAGCAACTGGATCTACGCGGAAATGGCGACGCGGATATCGTCGGTTCCATCATCGCTCCCTCGGCAGATGTCACCATGTTCGGCAACTCAAATTCAGATGCCTTGATCAACAGCCAGATCATCGCCTATCATGTGGACTCGGGCGGCAACGCGGATATACATATCCAATTCCAGCAAGACGACAATTTCCAAGCCACTCTGCCCATTTCCCTCACCATGTTAAAATAACCAACCGATCACAAAAAAGCGACGCCTAACACGCGTCGCTTTTTGATTCGGTATAATTCGAGCCGATCCTGCCTTAAGAGGAGACCCGCCCATGCGCCCCGATTGGGATTCATATTTCTTGAAAATCGCCCACGCTGTTTCCGAGCGGAGCACCTGCAACCGCGCTTTCGTAGGCTGTGTGCTGGTAACCGATAAACGCATCCTGACCACCGGCTTCAACGGCTCGCCCAAAGGACAGGATCACTGCGACGAGATCGGCCACCTCATGGTGGACGGACACTGCGTCCGCACAATTCACGCCGAGACGAATGCCATCATCCAGGCGGCTTTACATGGAGTGTCTACAAAAGGCTCCACGTGCTATGTCACACACCTGCCCTGCATTAACTGCACCAAGGCGTTAATCAACGCGGGCATTTCGCGCATCGTATATAGTGAGGCGTATCGGAACGACGAAAATGCCATGAACTTCTTGAAAGCGGCAAATATTGAGGTGGTGCAAAAAGAATACCCTCTCCCATCGGGAGAGGGCTAGGGTGAGTGTGACGAGGCTTGTTACTCGCCCGGGATCATGAGCCACAACAACAGGTAGAGCAGAATGCCTGGCACACCGCCGGGAATGAAGGCGATAAACATACCCAGCCGGAACCAGAACGCGCTGATCCCGAAGAATTCCGCCAGCCCGCCGCAGACGCCCGCAATAATCCGGTTGCTGCGCGAGCGACGCAATGCTTTCTTTTGATTGGTCATCATTGTCAACTCCTTTTTGTTCTTACTTGGATGTACGCAGGGTATAATCAAAAGTAGCAAATCAAACTACCCAAGAGGTATAAAACAAACCATGAGAGCATGATTTACTCCCCCACCCCCGGTACCAAGGCAATCCAGGCGATTGCGGATGTTTCACATACCCCCTTCTGGCTGGACGACCCAGCCAAACCCAACCCCGAACCCCCTTTAACTCAGACAATCTCCACCGACCTGCTCATCATCGGTGCGGGTTTTACCGGTTTGTGGACGGCTCTCCTCGCGAAGGAGGAAAGCCCAAACCGCGATGTCCTCCTGCTCGAAGGTGGCGAGACCGCCATTGGCGCCAGCGGACGCAACGGCGGATTCATGGATGCATCCATCACCCATGGATTCTTGAACGGGCAGGCACGCTGGCCACATGAATTCAGGAAACTCCACGAACTGGGGATTAAAAATCTGGCTGAGATTGAAGAAACCATCACCCGCCTCGATATCGAATGCGACTATCACCGGACAGGTGAAATTGATCTCGCTACTGAACCGTACCTGCTCGACGAATTTGGCAACATGGTGAAGCTGGCAAAACGATACGATATCGAATTCCAATTCCTTGATCGCGACCATATTAAAGATGTGATCAAATCCCCCATCTTCATTGGGGGCATCAAACGGTTGAACTCTTCCATCGTCAACCCTGCGCGGCTTGCCTGGGGGCTTCGCAAAGCCTGTCTTGATCTCGGAGTGCGACTGCACGAAAACACGCCTGTTACAAAACTTGTGGAAGAGAAAGAAAAAGTCGTCGCGCATACCCCGCATGGGCAGGTTAGCGCCAGAAAAGTTGCCCTTGCCACGAACGCTTTCCCCCCACTCCTCAAGCGCATCTCGCATTACATTGTCCCGGTCTATGACTATGTGCTCATGACCGAGCCGCTCACGCCGTCACAACGCGATACCATCGGCTGGCATGAGCGCGAAGGTTTGAGCGACGGCAACAACCAATTTCATTATTTCCGCACCACGGAAGATGGGCGAATCTTGTGGGGCGGATTCGACGCCATTTATCACTGGAACAACGGGTTTGGTCCCCATCTCGAAAACCGGCACGCTTCGCACGCCCTTCTGGCTGAGCACTTCTTCCAGGCGTTCCCCCAACTCGAAGGGATTCGCTTTACCCACGCCTGGGGCGGAGCGATCGACACGTGCTCGCGTTTCAGCCCGTTTTGGGGAACCGCGCATCACGGGAAGACTGCGTACGTCGTTGGCTACACAGGCTTGGGCGTCGGAGCGACACGCTTCGGTGCACAGGTTATGCTGGATATTTTGGGTGGTGTAAAAACCGAGCGGGTAGAACTCGAATTCGTCCGTACGAAACCAATTCCCTTTCCGCCCGAACCTTTTCGAACCATCGGGATCAACCTCTCACGCTGGTCACTCGCCAAGGCTGATAACCATGAAGGCAGGGAAAATCTCTGGCTCAAATTCATGGATCGGTTGGGCCTGGGGTTTGATAGTTAATCCCAAAGCGCCTGCAGTTGATGGTCTAAAGACCACTTACTGCAGGCGCAACGGCATCATCATCCCATCGCAAACACGCAACTTAAACTCCCGTCCTTGATCGTTGCCATTTGATCAGCGGACCCGCCCATCAACTCTCCCAGCAGCGCCGCGTCCATTCGGCATAACTCGGGCCGCTTCGCAAGGATAGCCGCATAAGGGCAATGACCAAAGATGATCCTCGGTCCCCCCGCGCCCGCCTCCCAGCGCGCGTGATACTTCATCTGATTCAC